>CAYFUJ010000069.1:0-12894 GCA_964346485.1 Candidatus Woesearchaeota archaeon | reverse complement strand
CCATCCGGCGTCATTGTAATAGGAATATCTGTAGAGCCCTCTCCTTCTTCCCAGTCTTCCTCGTCTTTGTTTAAATCAACAACGAGCTGCTTGTCCATTTTTCCTATTGAAACGCTCGAGACTATATCTCTCATAGGAATTCCTGCATGTGCGAGAGCAAGAGTAGCAGCATTGATTCCAGCGCACCTCGTTGACGCATTTGCCTGCAGAATATTAATATGAACATCTACTACCATGTTTGGATATCTCTTGATCATAAGGACCGGCTCAAGGGCCCACTCAGTTATTTTGCTAATTTCTGTGGTTCTCCTGTTTGGTCCTGGCTTGATTCTTTCTGAAACAGAAAAGCTGAGCATACTGTAATTACATCTCAATGTCCCTTTTTCTGGATCTTGCTGGTGCTGCGGGTGCATTTTTCTCGGACCATAAACAGCAGCAATCGCAATCGTATCTCCGAACGAAAACATAGCACTTCCATTTGCATTTGGCACAACTCCGACTTTTGCCTTCATTTGCCTTATCTCTTCAGGCTTTCTTCCATCAGGTCTTTTGAATGTCTTTGTTACGCTCATTTTATTTTTCTCCTTTGTTTTTTTCAAACCACTCTTTTACTTCTTCAGTTAATCCAGAGGTAAAAGATTTATCACTGACAAACATTATTGCTTTTTTCACGAGCAGTTCGTCCTCTATCATGTTCCCTTTTATCCAAATTAATCCGTTCTGTCCGACTGTGATATTGCATCCAGACTCTTTTTTTATGAGATTTATCATACTTCCTTCTTTTCCGATAATCCTCGGAACCTTGTTTGAATTTATCTTTATGATTATTCCCTCATCTATTTTTCCAAGACCTCTTGATTTTATCGTTAGATCTATGCCTCTGTTCGTAACACTGATAATTTTTGCAACAACCATATCTTCAATATCAAGAATATCGCTCAGTCTGTCCTTGTTTACATATTTCGGAACTTCTTGAAGTGGAAGAAATGCGTTTTCAGGAGAATCAAGGTCTATGACCCAGCCATAGAAAGTGATATTCTCAACTTTTCCTATAACTATGTTTCCTCTTCTCGGCTGATAAATCCCTGATAATGCAATCACTCTTATAAGCCGGTTTGATTCTTCAGCAAGGCCGTATCGAATTGCAACAATCTCGTCATTTCGTTTTTCTGTTCCTTCTCCTGGAAGATAATTTTCTCCCTTTACAATAATCTCTCCTGGAATTACAATCTTTCTTTCTATTTTTTCTTTTACCATTTTATTCTTCTTCTTTAACCTCTTCTGTGACTACAGAGCCATGAGTCATTGAATTTAATTTGTCATAAAAAGAAAAAAGATTTCCTGAAGGAACAGCGACGACAACTTCCAAATTACCATTGTCCAGCCATTTTTCCTTTTCCTTATACAGATTAATAACTCCGTAAACTGCTCCTGTGTAAATTGCAGGAACAGTTATCTTTATCTTTTTTGTTTCAAGCTTTATAGGAAGAATTTTGCTTATTTTTTCAGCGATTTCCTTAATCTGTTCATCTATAGGTATATTTTTTATGTTGACCTGTGCCTGCTCAAGCGCACTTGTGATTCTTTCAGGAGTATGAGGGTTTCCTGTCTGAGGGTCAATAGCATTTTTCGATAAAAGATCAACGACCTGTTTGATTTTCTTGTCTTTTTCCTCATCCCTGTGCTCTTGAGTTAAGAGAATTTCTCCTTCTTTCACTATTTTCTGGGCAATTTCATTGACATCTGTTGTTCCGAAAGCATCCCCGAGATCCTTATCCGAAGCTTTAAAACCTTTTTTTGAATCAGTGAAAATGCTAGGTGTTTCCAGAAAATCAGCACTACCACCTTCTTTTTTGAATTTTAATGCCTTGTCAAGGTCAACAATAACCTCAAAATTTTTTCCTGATTTTTTTATCCTCGCAGTTGTGTCAGTCATCTTATTTAATAAACTCAGTCAATTCATCCTTAATCAATCTCTTGAGCTGTCCTTCCTCATTTCTAATATAAACAAGTTCAAACCTTTCAATATCAAAATTTTTCCCGTGAACTTCTTTGAATATTTCCAAAGCAATTTTTGCACCTTTTTTGATATTGGCGTCTTGCCGATATTTTTCACGAAGCTTTTCTTTAATTTTTTCGTCATTTTCTCCTATTGCGTTTGCATAATAAGAGAAATAATTTCCTGTGATTGTGCTTGTATAGAGTTCTGGTTTCTTGTCCTTGATTCCAGCTATCATAAGAGAAGCTCCGAAAGGCCTTGCACCTCCGAACTGGGTGAACTGCTGTTTTATATTCGATATTTCCTTCACTATTAATTCTGGCTCTATAGGAGAGTCATACGTTATTCTGTGCTGCTGTGCCAAGACTTGTCCTCTTTCAATAAGAACCCTTGCATCAGAGACAACTCCTGCAACGCTAGAGATTATATGAGAATCAATTTCATAGATCTTGTTTGCAGACTCTTCAATCACGAGCCTGTCTTTTATCCTTTTGTCAGCAAGAATAAAAACCCCGTCAGAACAAACCATTCCGATGCTCGCACTTCCAAGTCTGACTGCTTTTTCCGCGTACTCTACCTGGAGTATCGTCCCTTCAGGCGAAAACATTGTTGCAGTCCTGTCATAGCCCATGGCTTGATGCTGCATATCTATAGGCATTTCCATTTTCTGTATTTTGAGAGAATTTTATAATCAATCGAAACTTTCTTTAATTCTCTGTTTCTTTATCTTTTCCTCACCCAAATTTCAGAAATAGGCATTCTTTAAAAGGTTTTCGCTTATTTGGATTTCCCCAACCCTTTCAAAGTCCCGCTCACTTTTTGAATTACGAGATTTTCAGGCCATATTGCAAAACATGCTCTCACAGAGTCTACAGCACCCCGATTTACAGAAATAACTGCACTTTCTTTGTCTGATTTTATCCAAGCCAGTCCTGTTTTCGACATTCCTAAAACACCAATTCCTTCCAAGACAGCTTTCTCAATATCCTTGACTTTTCCTCTGACCAGAAGATATCTCTTTTTTTCGCGCATGCTCGGTTTTAAGGGCTTCATAAGATAACTAATCAAGGATAGTTTTTATATTTTTATCCTTATCATTAAGAATAAATTGCTTCGAACTTCGAAAGCAAAGATTTAAATATAAATATTATCGCTCTATTGTAATGATAAATAAAATTAGTGATTTAACAAAAATTTTATTAGGTAAGAAATTATCTAAACGTGAAATGGAGCTTGCGAAAGCAGGAAAGAAAAAGATAATCCCTCCGTGCCAAACTTTAGGATCATCTTGGAAAAATATTTATTCAGATGGCAATCTTATAGTAAAGGTAAATGCCACATATACTTGGAAAACTACAATTGACGCTTCTAATTTTAGAGAAACTCATTCAATGTTCTATTGGGATCGTGTACTTACAAAAACATTCAATGCCGAGGGTTTATTAATAAAAAAAGAAATTCAAACTAAAAAGGATTATCGGACAATATCTTATGAATTACTAGGCAATTTTATCGGGAAAAGAATTAGTCAGGGATAGTTTTTATATTTTTCAATTTGTTTTAGCAAATCTTTCTGGAGCTGAAGCAAATATTTCTTTCAAAGAAAATAAAGATTATTATATTAAAACTTTTTAAACTTGTTTTTCTAAATAAGCTTATAAAAGAGGAATTTGAAGAAAATGGAAATCTGCACAGTTGGAGGATTTGAAGAAGTCGGAAAGAACATGACAGCTGTAAAAGTCGGCGAGGATGTTTTTATTTTTGATGCAGGATTGGATATTCCTGGAATAGTCGAGCTTCAGGAAGAGCATCTTTTGGAATATGCAGGAAGGTCAAAAAAAGGAAAACCTAGAAGACAAGAACAATATTCAGAAAAAAAGCTTAGAGAATTCAAAGCAATTCCTGATGATTTGGTTCTTGATAAGCTTGGATGGAGAGATAAAGTTCGGGCTATTTTCATAAGCCATGCACATCTCGATCATGTCGGAGGCTTGCCTTATATTGCAAAGAGATATCCTAAAGCCAAAATTTATGCAACTCCTTTTACAATGAAACTTCTGGAGATAATTATGGAAGATGAGCACATAAAAATAAACAATCCTTTGAAGACAATTAAACCAGATTCTGTTGAGTTTATTAAAGGAAAATCAGGAAAATACAAGATTGATTTTGTTCGTGCAACACACTCGACAATCCAGTGTGTTTTTCCTGTTTTGCACACTAAAGAAGGAAGCTTTTTTTACGGAATAGATTTGAAATTTGATAATTATCCTACTCTTGGAAAACCTCCTAATTACAAAAAACTGAAAGAGTTGGGAAAAAGAGGGGTGAAAGTTCTTGTAATAGATGCTCTTTACTCGAAAACAGAAACAAAACCAGGCGGAGAGAGAATTGCCCAGCACATGCTTGAAGATGCGATTTCAAAAATGAGGGGAAGAAACTCTGCATTTTTCGTGACTACTTTTTCTTCGCACATAGAGAGACTGATTAATATTGTAAATCTTGCGAAAAAAACAGGAAGAGAGATAGTTTTTCTGGGAAGGAGCTTGAGCAAATATGTTGAAGCAGCATCAAAAGTCGGCTCTTGGCCTCACAAAAACAAAGTTCAATTAATCAAATACGCAAAACAGAGAGAGGCTTTTTTGAGAAAACTCGAGAAAGATAGGGGAAAATATTTTATCGTTTGCACAGGCCATCAGGCAGAAGAGAATTCTGTGATGGATAGGATTGTAAAAGGAAGCCTGCCTTTTAAATTTCGAGAAGGAGACCATGTTATTTTTGCATCCTGCGTCATTCCCACCCCTGTAAATATTGCTTTGAGGGACAAGCTTGATTCAAAACTTCGAAGGATGGGTGTCAGATTGCAGACAGATATTCACGTTCACGGCCACGGAAGTCGTGAAGACATGAGGGATTTAATCCGATTGTTAAAACCAGAGCACGTGATTCCGGCACACGGCTCTCTTCAGCAGGAAACTCCTTTGATAGAGCTCGCAAACGAGATGGGATATAAATTCGGTGAGACCTCTCATCTTTCGCCAAACGGAAAAGTTCTGAAGTTTTGAGTTCTATAAATTTTTAAATTACTTCTTCTTTAATTTATCATGGTAAAAGAGGAGATTGTTGAGGGATTAAAATACGCTGTTGCAAAGGGGGAAGATCTTCCAAAGGCAATGATGAGTTTTTATAATGCAGGTTATTCAAAAGAAGATATCGAGGAAGCTGCCCGCGCTTTACAGGCCCCTCAACTACCGCAAATCCAACAACCTGAACAACCTTCTCAGAGAGCCAAAGTTCCTGTAGTATCCCAAAGAGTCTCGGCATATGGAGAGAAGCCAAAGAGCGGAGGAAAAGCACTGATAATAATACTCGTCTTTTTTCTGATTATATTATTAGGGATTTTGGTCGCTGTTTTCTTATTCAGGGATGAGCTGGCAGCCCTATTAAGTAATATTTTATAGTTTAAATCACAATCAATTTTATATAGTTCTTCTATATTCCTAAATTTGTAGGTGTATAATAAAAATGGTGAAATTTGCGCATATAGCTGATGTCCATCTTGGCGGATGGAAACAACAGCCTCTTCAGGACCTGAATCTCCAGTCGTTCAAAAAAATTATAGAGATATGCATAAAGGAAAAAACAGATTTTCTTCTGATTGCAGGAGATTTGTTTGATTCTGCATTTCCGCCGATAGATATTCTCAAAGAGACTTTTGCAGAATTTAAAAAACTCAAGGACGCGGGAATTCCGTGCTTTCTTATTGCAGGCTCTCATGATTATTCTGTCTCTGGAAAAACTTTTTTAGATGTTCTTGAAAAGGCAGGATTTTGCAAAAACGTGGAAGATTACGAAGAGAAACAGGGAAGAATAATTCTGAATCCGACAATTTACAAAGGTGTTGCAATTTACGGATATCCCGGGAAAACCTCTAGTCTTGAAATAAATGATTTGAAAAGAACTGAATTTAATGAAGCTCCCGGAATGTTCAGTATATTTATGCTTCATACAACGATTGACAAAGCAAAAGGAAATTTACCTATAGAATTCCTAGAAATATCCGAACTGCCCGCTGCAGATTATTATGCTTTAGGACATGTTCATATGGATTTTCAATATGAGAATTTTATTTATCCTGGGCCAGTGTTTCCAAACAATTTTCAGGAACTCGAAGATCTTGAATATGGAAGATTCTGCATTGTCGATACAGAAGTAGAACCAAAAAATCAATTCAGAAAAATTGAGTTGAAAATAAAAGAAGTTGTCTCTTTTGATATAGAAATAAAAAATGCCCTTCTCGCGACAGAAAAAATAATATCTGAACTTGAAAAAAAAGACCTTGAGGATAAGATAGTTCTTCTCCGGATAAGAGGAGTTCTTGAGACAGGAAAAAACTCAGACATAAAATTTTCACAAATAGAAGAAATAGTAAAAAGAAAAAATGCATATTTTTTGCTCAGAAACACCCATGAGCTAAAAACAAGAGAAACAGAGCTTGAATTAGAAATAAGGGAAACAGAAAATATAGAGGAGGAAACGATAAAAATTTACAGAGAGCAAAACCCCTCTGATTTTAATCAGTATATTTTCCAATTGATGAATGCTCTTTCAACAGAAAAACAAGAAGGGGAAACCATAGAAAGTTTTACAGGAAGACTTTCAGACGAGTTCGATAAAATTCTTGCTCTAAAATGATCCTGAAGAAAATAACCTTAAATAATATAAGAAGCTACAAAAACCAGGAAATAACCTTTCCAGAGGGTTCTACTCTGTTGTCAGGGGATATTGGCTCTGGCAAGACTTCTGTGCTTCTTGGGATTGAATTTGCCTTGTTCGGTCTGCAGCCAGGTCAGAGAGGAAGTTCTCTATTGAGAAACGGGGAAAATGAAGGAGGGGTGGTTCTTGAATTTGAAGTTGATGGAAAAGAGATAATTGTGGAGAGGACCCTTAAAAAAGCAAAGACGATTTCGCAGGACTATTGCGCAATAATTATTGACGGAGAAAAACGAGAATTTTCTGTTACAGAATTAAAGGACAAGGTCCTTAAAATCCTTAATTATCCAAAAGAATTTTCTAAAAAGCAAAATATTCTTTACAAATTTACAGTTTACACGCCGCAGGAAGAAATGAAACAGATAATTCTGGAAGATCCTGATACTCGGATTAATACATTAAGGCATGTTTTTGGGATAGACAAATACAAAAAAATCCTTGAAAACACTTCAATCCTTTCCTCAAGATTAAGGGAAGAAAAAAGAGTCAGGGAATCACTGATAGAGGATTTAGAACAAGACAAAGCAAACTTGGCTTCAAAAGAAGATGAGCTCGAGGCGAAACACTATAATCTCGCCTCAGTTGAAAAAGAGCTTTTTCTTAAGACAGAAGAGAGAAAAAAAATTCAGGAGGAAAGAGAGGAAATTTCTAAAAAGATAGAAGAGAGAAAAAAATTTCAGCAAGAAATTGAAAAAACCAAAATAATGATTTCAAACAAAAGAGAAAATTTTGCGGGCAATCTGAAAATTCTAACACAGATTGAGGACCAGATAAAAGAATCATTGGAAACCAAATTTGATGAGGAAAAATTCAGAGAGCTCGAGCAGCAAATAATTTCCCTAAAAAAAGAAAAAGAAGAACTGAATGAAGAAAATCTCAGAATAACCTCACGCCTAAATTCTCTTGATATACAAAATCAAGAAAACGAACTTTTAAAGAAAAAAATAACCCAGATTGAAATCTGTCCCACATGTCTGCAAAATGTTGAGCCAGTGTATAAGAGCAACATTATTAATAAACTTGAGTCAAATATTTCTGAAAATCTAAAAAAGGCAGAGGAATTTACTCTTGAAAAGAAAAAAATTCTTGAAATTCTTGCAAAAACTGAGGAAGCTCTTTCTTTGAATGAAAAACAACTTCAGGAGATGAACATATTGAAGATAAGACTACAAGACGTTGAAGAGAAAAAGAAAAGGCTCGAGGAAATTAAAAAATCAAACGAATCGATCCAAGCGGACATAGAAATATTAAACCAGCACATAGACTCTTTGGAAAAGCTTATTTTTGAATTAAACAAATTTGAGAATATTTTTGAAGAAAAACAAGAAGAGCTTGATCAAGCCCTGAAACAGGAGAGAATCACAGAGATAAAAGTTGCAGAACTTAAAAAAGAAATCGAGGTTTTTTCAAGGCAGATTGAAGAGTTCAAGGAGAGAATAAAAAAGACAGAGGAAATAAAAGAAAAACTCAGCTATATCACAAAGCTCGAGGCCTGGCTTTCAAAAAATTTCTCTCCTCTTATCTCTTTTATAGAGAAAAATGTGATGATTAAACTTAAGACAGAATTTTCAAAACTTTTTGAGAGGTGGTTTTCCATGCTTGTCTCAGATATTTTCGAAGTGCGCCTTGACGATAACTTTACTCCGATAATAGAATATCAGGATTATGAGATAGATTACTCTTATCTTTCAGGAGGAGAAAGAACAGCAGTAGCTCTTGCATATCGCTTATCGCTGAACCAGGTCGTCAATTCTCTTTTGAGTAAGATAAAAACCCATGATATAGTAATTCTCGACGAGCCGACAGACGGATTTTCAGAGCAGCAGCTCGACAAAATGAGGGATGTTTTGAGGCAGCTCGACATAAGACAGCTCATAGTAGTGAGCCACGAGCAGAAAATCGAGAGCTTTATGGAAAACGTGATGAGGTTCAGAAAAGACCACGGCATTTCACGGATAATTTCCGAAAACTTTATAAAATAGAATTACTCCTAAAATTTACAGGGTTGATTCTAAAAAAATTAAGTGAGGATATAATCAGACAAAAAAATGGACCAGGAACTAAAAGATTCGATTTTGAAAACAGGAACAACTATATTAGGAATTGTCTGTAAAGATGGTATTGTAATGGCTGGAGATAAGCAAAGCACTGCTGGAACAATCATTATGAATAAAAGAGCGGAAAAAGTTGTTAAGTTAAATGATTATTTGGTCTTTGCAGGAACAGGAAGTGTTGCAGATATACAAAGACTAAAAAAAATCGCTCCGGCAGAATTAAGGCTTAAAGAATTAAGAGCAAGGTCCAGACCCACAGTAAAACAGGCGGCAAATTTAATAGGAACAATAACTTATTCCAGTATAAGACAAATGTCTCCGATCCCTAATATTGTCGGAAGTTTAATCGGAGGATTTAATGAAGACGGTTCTTTTGAATTATATACTATCGAACCAGCAGGAGCAATAATAAAAATAGAAGAATATGATGCAAATTTTGGAAGTGGATTAATGTTTGTTCTTGGTCTTCTTGAAAGACAATACAAAAAAGATATGACTGTAAAAGAAGGAGTTGAACTGGCAATCGAAGCACTCAAAGCTTCAACACAGAGAGATATCGGCTCTGGATTCGGAATTGATGTTTTCACAATCACAAAAGACGCCATTAAAAAAGTGATTGAACAGGAAATCCTTCCTGAATATAAAGAATCAAAAAAACAATAAAAATAATATTAATCTTAGAGGTGGATTAAATGGACATTCTTAAGCACATAACTGACAAGCTTCACAGTAGCATTACCGAGGCGAATTTTGAAGGGGCAAACATAGTTCTTTACACAGACAACGAGAAGTTTTTCAGGGAAGGCGAAGGCAGGATTAAAGAGATAGTTGATGAGCTGAAAAAAAGAATAGAGCTGAGGGCAGACCAGAAAATTCTGCCAGATCAGGAAAAAGCCCGCGAGGAAATAAAAAGAATCGTTCCTTCAGAGGCTGAAATAACAAACATATTTTTTGATTTTCATAGGAGCATTGTTATAATAGAGGCAAAAAAACCAGGAATGGTTATAGGAAAACAGGGCTCTATTCTCGATGAGATTAAAAAGACAACCCTGTGGACCCCTCAGGTCCAGAGAACTCCTGCAATAAAAAGCCAGATAACAGAAAACATAAGAGAAGTTCTTTACGCAAATAACAATTACAGAAGAAGATTCCTTAATGACATAGGAAAAAAAATTTACAAAGAATGGAATCCTGAAAAAGTTGAGGAATGGGTTCGCCTGACTTTCTTGGGCGGAGCAAGGCAGGTTGGAAGAAGCTGCTTACTTCTTCAGACCCCAAACTCAAAAGTCTTGATCGACTGCGGTATTGACGTGGCAAGCCAGGGAAAAGACAGGTTCCCTTATTTTGATGTTCCTGAATTTGATATAAGAGAAATTGATGCAGTCATAATAAGCCACGCCCATCTCGACCACGTCGGACTTTTGCCTTATCTCTATAAGATGGGATACAAAGGACCGACTTATATGACTCATCCTACAATGGATATAGCAGCTCTTATTTCTCTTGATTTTATAGGTGTTGCATACAAGCAGGCAGCAACTCCTTTGTTCAGTTCAAAGGACATCAAAGAGATGGTCAAGCACACTATCTGCCTGAATTTCAATGAAGTCACAGACATAACTCCTGACATAAGAATAACTTTTTACAATGCTGGACATGCCCTTGGAAGCTCAATGGTTCATTTTAATATTGGAAACGGCCTGCATAACTTTCTTTACACAGCTGACTTTAAATATGCGAGAACACGTCTTCTCGATCCTGCCATAACCAGTTTTCCAAGAATAGAATCTGTTCTTACAGAAGCGACTTATGGTGCAAAATCAGATATATTGCCACCGAGAATTGAGTCAGAAGAGAGAATGATCGATATAATAAATAAAACAATTGAGAAAGGCGGAAAGGTTTTGATTCCGGAATTGGGTCTTGGAAGAGCACAGGAAACCATGCTCATTGTAGAAGACGCAATAAAATCAGGAAAATTGAAAAAAATCCCTGTTTATATAGATGGAATGATATGGGACATCAACGCAATTCATACAGCATATCCTGATTTTTTAAGCAACAAGGTCAGGTCTTCTATTTTCCAGGACAAAAACCCGTTTGTTTCAGATATATTTTCAAGAGTTGGTTCTCCCCAAGAAAGAAAAAAAGTCATAGAAGGTGAGCCATGCCTTGTCCTTGCAACATCTGGTATGCTTGTCGGAGGAGCCTCTGTTGAGTATTTTAGGGAATTTGCAGGAAACGAGAAAAATTCTATAATTTTCATCTGTTATCAGGGGGTTGGCTCTTTTGGAAGACAGGTTCAGGAAGGTCTTAAGGAAACAAAAATGATTGTTGATGGAAGAGAAGAGGATGTTAAAATAAATCTCGGGGTTCATACACTTCCGGGATTAACTGCTCATGCAGGAAGAAATGAGATAATGTCTTTCTTTAACAATATGAGACCAAAATCAAAAAAGATAATAGTACATCACGGAGAAGTTTCCAAGTGTCTCGACCTTGCCTCAGCACTTTACAAGCTCAATCGTGTTGAAACCAGCATGCCGAGAATACTGGAGACCATAAGACTTAGATAAAATGAAACACAATCTGAAAATAACAGTTATTATTCTGATAATGTTTATTCTGACCCAATTTATCGGAATTTTTGTTGTCAATCATTATCTATACGAGGATAATAAACTTCCTTATGGATTAGAGCCACCTGAAATAGAAAAACAGTCTGATTATTCGATTCTTTTTGGAGCGATAATAATTGCCTTTGTAATAGCCATTTTATTATTTCTTTTCCTGACGAAATTTAAAATCCAGTTTTTTTTAAAACTCTGGTTTTTCATTGTAGTGGTTGTCGCACTTTCTATAGCTTTCTTTTCTGTAACTAGAAGTTTTGATAAGATTATTTTTGGCATACCTTTAATCGCGGTATTAGTGTCTCTTCTGCTCGCAATAATAAAAATCTACAAAAGAAACTTTCTGGTTCATAATTTTACAGAGCTTTTGATTTATCCTGGAATTGCAGCTGTTTTTGTTCCTCTTTTAAATATTTATACGATTGTCGGCCTGCTCGTTCTTATCTCTGCTTATGATATATGGGCTGTCTGGCATACAGGTGTTATGCAGAAAATGGCAAAATATCAGATCAATAAGTTAAAGATTTTCTCTGGTTTTTTTGTTCCTTACGTATCCAAAAAGGTAAGAACAAAAATAAAGAAATGGAAGAAAACTCTAAAGAAATCAGAATTGAGAAAGAAGAAAATCAAGGTAAATGTTGCAATTCTCGGCGGAGGAGATATCGTCTTTCCGATAATTACTGCAGGTGTCATGCTTAAAACATTAGGTCTCTTATCAGCAATTTTAGTAATAGCAGGAGCAGCTCTCGGCCTCTCGTATCTTTTCTTTTTTTCAGAAAAAAAGAAGTTTTATCCTGCAATGCCCTTCATCACAGGAGGAATTCTTGTTGGGATTGCTCTTAGTTATCTTATTCTTTACATCTGATTTTATAATTATCCAAGAAGGAATCCTAGTGAACTCTCTCCTTTTTTTCCAATTAATCTTCCTGGTGGATTAAAAAAACTTGTTACGGTCTCTCCTGGAATATATAAATTTCCATATGAGACTTGTTTTATTACGAGTAAACCATCTTTGTTATATTTTTCAATTACAGTTTTAGAAGGGTAATAACCTCTGTGTGGACGTTCCCATCCATGAGATGCATCAGGAGTAATCATAAAACTAAATTTTTGTCTAAATCTTACAAATTTATTAGAAGAATATTTTTCAAGTCTATCTATTTTCATAGGTTTATCAGAACCAGCCACAATAGTAAGTCCTTCAGATTCTTCAGCATTCGCCATTTGTTTAGGAGATAATTGTCTTCCTAAGGCAATTTTTAATATATCCACAAGATTTTTTCCCATATTGCCTTTACAATCTCGATATTTATAAACTTTTTCATTATGTCCTCACTTTACAAAAGTAACATATAGTAAGATTTATAAAGTTCGGTCTATATGGATTTTTATGACACTTAAAACAAGATTATTTGGAGAGAAAGTAAAAAAAGAAGTT
>CAYFUJ010000068.1:0-2142 GCA_964346485.1 Candidatus Woesearchaeota archaeon | reverse complement strand
TTCTTAATTTTATCTCTTATTTCTGTATTTGGATTACCACCGGTTTATTTACAAAAAGGAGTTTTAATAACCAGTGTTGAGCCAAACTCAACAGCATTTGAGCAGGGTTTGAGAGAAGGACAGATTATCAAAGCTATCGATAACAAAAAAATTGATAATATCGAGAATTATAAAGAGATAATACAAACCAAATTCATAACCAACCAATCAGTAAAGATCATTATCACAACAAAAGATACCGAAATCATTCTTTTCACAAATGAAGCTCCAAGAATAACTGTTTCTGAGACTGCAAAATCTAACATCCGGTTCGGTTTAGACCTAATTGGTGGTTCCAGAGCCATGGTCCAAGCAGAGGAAAAAAAGCTTTCTTATTCTGAAATAAAAAATCTTATCGATATAACTGAAAATAGGCTTAACGAATTCGGGCTCACTGATCTGAAGGTCCGTCAGGTGACTGATCTTGAAGGAAATTATTTCATGCTGGTTGAGGTTGCCGGAGCAACTCCTCAGGATCTGGAAAATATGATTGCACAGCAGGGAAAATTTGAGGCAAAAATAGGCAATGAAACCGTGTTTATTGGAGGTCAGAGAGATATAGTTTCTGTCGGAAGAAGCGGGCAGGAGGCTTATATTGAAAATCCAAAACAACTTTCAGATGGAACTTATTCTGCTAATTTTAAATTTAATGTTTACTTGAGTGAAGAAGCTGCAAAAAGGCACGCTGAAATAACAAAAGACATTCCTGTAAATTCAACTCCGCAAGGAAATTATCTCACAAAAAAACTTGACTTTTATCTCGACGATAAATTTTTGGAAGACCAGAGTTTATTGATCAGTGAAGGGCTTAAAGGAAGGGTAGCCACACAGGTAACTGTATCTGGCTCTGGAACAGGAGAAACAAAAGAAGATGCCTATAAGGCGGCAGAAGAAGAAATGCACCATTATCAGACACTTCTTATTACAGGAAGCCTTCCTTTCAAATTAGAGATCGTCAAACTCGACACTATTTCTCCTGTTTTGGGGGAAGACTTCTTAAAAATTATTCTGATTGCAGGACTCAGTGCCTTAGGGGTTGTTGCTTTAGTTATATTCGGGAGATATCGAAAACTCAAGGCATCTTTTGCCTTGCTCTTGACCAGCTTTTCAGAAGTTATAATAATTCTTGGAATAGCTGCACTGATTAGCTGGAATCTTGACCTACCGAGCATCGCAGGAATTTTGATTGTTGTCGGAACAGGAATAGACCAGCAGATTGTTATTTTAGATGAAGCCAGGCACGGATTGTTTTTAAGTTTAAAACAAAGACTGAAAAGAGCTTTTGCAATTATTATAGGAGCTTATTTTACAGCTATCGTGGCAATGCTTCCTCTTCTCTGGGCAGGTGCAGGACTCTTAAGAGGTTTTGCATTTACAACAATACTCGGAATTACAACAGGAGTATTGATTACAAGGCCGGCCTTTTCAGATATCATAAGAAAAATAGAAGACTGAAAAAGGAGTAATAAATTTTATTTCTTTTTCTAGAATTTGTCTAGCCACCAAACACAAATAAAAAATCAGATTTCTTTTGCTAAGAATATTAAATCACAATTAAATTTAAAAATAATGGAAAAAATTTAAATATATGGCTAAAAATCTAGAAAAGATCTTAGTTACGGGAGTAGCGGGTTTCTTAGGCAGTCATCTTGCTGAGCAGTTGTCAAAAAAAGGATATCATGTTGTAGGAAATGATAATCTCACCAGTGGTTATAGAGATAATATTCCAAAAGAAATAGAATTCCATCATACAGATTGTAGAGATTTGGAAGGAATGAGAAAAATAACAAAAGGTGTAGATGTAGTCTATCATTGTGCAGCGTATCCTTATGAGGGGCTTAGTGTATTCTCTCCTTCTGTTGTCACAGATTCGATATTTCAAGCAACATCGGCAACACTTTCAGCATTCATAAGTAACCAAGGAAAAAGATTTATCTTCTGTTCTAGTATGGCAAGATATGGGATGAATCAAACACCCTTTACAGAAGATATGAATCCAAGACCACAAGATCCTTATGCGGTAGCTAAAGTTGGAAGTGAGGACTTAATAAAATTAATGTCTAAGGTACATAATTTTGATTATGTAATCGCTGTTCCTCATAA
>CAYFUJ010000067.1:0-3325 GCA_964346485.1 Candidatus Woesearchaeota archaeon | reverse complement strand
GCATATCGTAAGATACTTTTTCCTTATCAAGAACAATTCCGTGTATCAGTTCTGTATCTTTTATTCCGTCTTTTCTTGATTTTTCTATTTTTATATCATCTAGATCAATTTTCCCATTGTCCTCAATCTGTTTAATAGCACTGACAATTATCCCTGCGAATTTTTCCCGCGAGTCTTCTGCTCCTTTTCCTGTCATTGCAGTCATTGCAATCTGTTTCAGAACTTCCTCGTCTTCTGCAGTTATCCTTAAAGCCAAGTCCATTAGAATTTCCTGGGCTTTGTCTGCTGCAATCCTATAACCTCTTGTGATAACAGTTGGATGAATTTTTTTATCGAGAAGTTTTTCTGCATTTTCCAGAAGTTTTCCTGCAATCATCACTGCTGTTGTTGTTCCGTCACCGACTTCTCCTTCCTGCGTTCTTGCAATTTCGACCATCATTTTAGCAGCGGGGTGTTCTATCTGCATTTCTTCGAGAATTGTCACACCATCGTTCGTTATCGTTATATCATTTGTGGGAGAAACAAGCATCTTGTCCATTCCCTTTGGTCCGAGAGTTGTTTTAACAATTTCAGAGACCATTTTAGCTGCCATAATATTATTTCTCTGCGCATCTTTCCCAAGAATTCTTTGCACATCCTCAGGCATCAGAACTATTGGTTTTTCTGCCATTTATATTTTACCTAATTTACTTAAATAATTCAATAATGTTATATGAGAACACTCAAAGTTTCTTTGTTTCGAATTTATTAATCTTTTTTCTAATTTATTATTTATTGGAAAAGGCTCTCTTCTTTCAGGGTTATTCAAACATGTTAAAATTATGCATTCATAAGGAAAATCCCCCTCTTTCTCATCACCCATTATAACTTCTATCCTTTCATCTTGTTCTTCTTTCCAGTTTTGATAAAAAGGACATGTCTCAATGTGAGGACAATATAATCTTGCCATAAACATTATCCTCCCATTATTTATTTAAAGATTGTTGTAATGGAGAATAATCGCATAAAATTTATAAGTAAGAGCATATTAATATTTGTATGGAGAACATACTGGTTGCAGATGTGATGACCCGTGAACCTGTAACAGCTAGGCCAGATGATGACCTTTTGAAATGCGCCAAAAAGATAGTTAAAAAGAAAGTTGGAAGTCTTCTTCTCGTAAATAAAAGAAAGCTTGTTGGATTTATTGATGAAAGAGATATCTTGTGGGCACTTGTACAAAAATCAAAAAAAGACCTTTCTACTATTAAAGCAATAGACATCTCTCCAAAGAAAATTATGACTGTCAGGCCTCTCGCAACAGTTCAGGAAGCAATAAGCAAAATGAAAAAAGTGAAATTTGAAAGGCTTCCTGTCATTAATAATAACCAGGTTGTTGGAATAATAACTGCCAAGGACATTTTAAACTTTCACCCTGAGTTTTATCCAGAGCTCGAGGAATTTGCAAAAATTCGGGAAGAAGCTAAAAAATTAAAAAGAATTAAAAAAGCAAAAGAGAGATCTTCTGTAGAAGGTATATGTGAGGAGTGTGGTGAAACTGATTTTCTTTACCGGGTTCACGGAATGCTGGTCTGTGAATCATGCAAGGATTCTATATGATTTATTTTATAATATAAAAGAATTCTATAATCTGAATTGTGATGAATCTATCCAATCTGCCTCTTCTATTAAAGGTTCAATTCTATAATGAATAGCTTTAGGTAATAATTTATAAAGTTTAGTTCTATTTTTTTCCTTAATTTTTTCTTTTGTTATTTCTCCGACAAATAATGCTACAATCCCCTTCACTACTCTTTCTAAAAAACTTGGATTTGCTATTTTTACATAATCATCCCCAAATTTTGTAAGATCATTTCTCATTAAAGCATATGCAACTAAGAAATCACTTTTAACTTTACTTTCATCAAATAATCCATTTTCTTTCATAATGTCTTTTTGTAATCTTGCAAAACTTCTCTTTCTTTTCCATAATTGTTCTTCATTATGTAAACCTGGCCAATAAACAGTTCTTGCTATTGTAATATCTGTTAATAACTGGGGGTCTCTAATATTTGGAGTATGATTAGTGTTAGTTCTTAAATAATTTAAACCATCAAATAGTTTTAAGTGGGCTTTAATTGCATCGTTTTTTTGTTCTTTATTTAAGAGGGGATAGATCGCCCCAACTGCATTATATAAATCTGTATCAGGGATAAAATCATCCCCAATTCCTTGAACTCTTTCATATCGTTTATCTCTGACTAAATTTATTAATAATTGAAAATCAAGAAGTCCAGCCTGCTTGGTTTCATCATCTAACCTTTCTAATAATCCTAAACTACCTAATGTGTTTATTATTTCTGTTGTTTGACTCATATAATTGAGTAATATAAAATGTATTTAAAAGCATTATTATACTACAATAAAAGAATGATAAATTATTAACTGATTTAGTTAAATATTTAAATCAGATTTTTCTTTATAAAATAATGGCGGAAAAAGAAACGATATTTTCAAGCAAGACTAAATATGTCGGAATTTTCTCATTCAAAGATTTCTATAAGTTTTGTTATGAATGGATTACAGAAGAAACACGTATGGACCCTTTTAATGAAATAAAGTATGAAGAAAAGCTCAAAGGTGATGAAAAAGAAATTACCATTGAATGGGAAGGGGAGAGAGAACTTACTGATTATTTTCGGTTTGACATAAAAATCAAGTTTGAGATAAAAGCTCTTAAAACTATTGAGGTTGTGCAGAACGGAAAAAAAATAAAGACAAATGAAGGCTCTGTCAAGATTACTACAAAGGGAATTCTCGTAAGGGATTATAAAGGAAAATTTGAGATAAGTGCGTTTAGAAAATTTCTCCGTTCAACTTATGAAAAATGGATAATTACTGCAAGAATAGATGAATATAAGGGTAAAATTGCCAACGATTGTGATGAATTTCTGAGCCAGGCAAAAGCTTACCTTGATCTTGAAGGAAAAAAGTAGTAAATTTAATTATAAAATTATCACCGAAATCCTTAAATAGAATTTGCTTTTGTTTTTTACATGAAAAAAATAATCCTGATGATTTTATCGATATCTTTAATTATCCCTTCTGTCCTCGCTATAAATCTGGAGATTGAAAAAAAGAGTACTGGCGAGGTTTTAATTACAGAACTAAACAATAAAATTGTTTTTGATTTAGAGATAACTAATCTGGGCTCTTCTGGAAATTTTGAATTCTTTAATTTTCTGGGATTTCTCATGTCTCCTGATAAAATTTTTATAGGAAAGGGAGAAACAGAAGAAGTTCAGCTTGAAATTACACCTCTGGCTTCAATTGAGGAGAGGGGTTT
>CAYFUJ010000066.1:0-2872 GCA_964346485.1 Candidatus Woesearchaeota archaeon | reverse complement strand
CCATAAAAGTGTTACCACTATAGGATTTATATACTTTTCTATATAATGCTATAAGCTTTTATTCTCTGAGAAATCTGACGGTTTTTATTAGAATAGCTATGGGAAACAGAAAGATTAATCCGATTAGCATGAAAAAACAAGAAATTCCATCTCCTAATTTCCACATTTGCATAAAATAAGAATATTAGCTTTATTTTTAAGTATTATTCTATCCAATAACAACAATCAAGGGCTTTAATCTCGCGACTTTTTTGCTGATTCCGAGATCATGAATAACATTTACAACCTCTTCAATGTCTTTGTAAACTCCGGGCGACTCTTCACTCAGAGATTTCCAGCCACCAGACTTAATCATAATTCCTTTTTTTTCAAGTTCTTTTTTTGTTTCTTCTCCCCGAAATTCTCTGGATGCACTTGATCGACTCATGACTCTTCCAGCCCCGTGCACACAGCTTCCAAAAGTCAGCTCTTCTGATTTTTTTGTTCCTACAAGAACATAAGATGCTGTTCCCATTGTTCCTGGAATCAAAACAGGCTGCCCGATTTTTCGATATGCTTCAGGAATCTCTTTTCTTCCTGCTCCAAAACTTCGTGTAGCGCCTTTTCGATGCACACAGACTTCCTGCTTTTTACCGTCGACAAAATGCTCCTCAAACTTTGCAATGTTGTGGCAGACATCATAGATCACATCAATCTTAATCTTTGGGAAAAAATATTTCATTTCCTCCCGAAGCCAGTGTGTGATTAGTTGTTTGTTGGCAAAGGCAAAATTGACAGCAGCACACATTGCGCTATAATAATCTTTTCCTAACTTGCTTTTGATCGGAGCATTGATCAATTCCCTGTCTGGCAGATTTTTGAACCCGTATTCCTGTTCCATTTTTTTGATATAATCAGAAGCAACCTGGTGTCCTAATCCACGAGAGCCGCAATGAATAAAAATAACTGCCTGATCTTTTTTCAAACCAAAAGCTTTTACAATTTCATTATCAAAAACCTCGTCGACAAACAAAACTTCTAAGAAATGATTTCCAGCCCCTATAGTTCCTAACTGCCCGATTCCTCTTTTAATCGCTGTGTCTGAAACTTTTGAGGCATCGGCTCCTTTCATACATCCTCCTTCTTCTGTATGTAAGTAATCCTTTTTCACCCCATAACCTTTTTTTATCAGATACTGTGCTCCGCCTTCCAAGATTTTTTTAAATTCATCTCTTGTTGTCTGAAACTTGCTTCCACGACCAACACCAGAAGGAATTTTCCTGTCTAATCCTTCTAAAATCTCTTTTTGCTTTTTCAGAATGTCTTTTTTGCTCAAGTTTGTCTTCAACAAACGAACAGAGCAGTTAATGTCATATCCAACTCCTCCAGGAGAAATCACTCCTTTATTCAGGTCAAAAGCTGCAACACCCCCAATTGGAAAGCCATATCCCTGATGAGCATCTGCCAGTGCAATTGAAGCTTTGAGAATTCCGGGCAAGTGAGCAACATTTTTTACCTGTTCCAGAGTCTTGTCCTGGCTAATAGATTCCATCAACTTTTCAGAAGCATAGATCACACCAGGCACCAGCATTCCCCTTTCTTTAGGAATCTCATACACATTTTTGGATATTTTTTTGAGTTTCATTTAAACATCGACGACAACTTGCATAGTGTATTTACCTTTATCCTTTTTTATAAACATTTCGTTATAAGTTATTGCCTTGATATACTCGTTAATCTGATAATTTTTTGCATTGTCTCCGAAGACTTCTGCTTCTATACTGAAATTTTTTTCATTTAATTTCATATTTTTTATTTCTGAAAGAACAAATCCCTCGCTGTCAAACAAAATCAAAAACTCCTCTAAAAAATTATACAGCAGAGATTCATTATCTTTTCCTTCTACACTGATATTTTTTTTAATATTTTTTTTCACTTTTTTATCCCCCACTAAAATTTCTTTTAAAGCCATAGCAGAATTCTCAAAAACTCCTTTCAGGCTTTTGCCAAACGCCTGGAATTTTATGTCTGCGGTGTGCTCTAAAAACTTAAATTTTTTTCTTTTCATAAATAAAAAAATAAATAAGAGTTTATATAATTACTTAACGCTTGAGAAAATTAATAAGACTTATTTCATTGAATTCTTTTATATTATATAAAGTATACCCTTCTTTATGTTTTAAAACAAATTCTTTTATTCCAAAACCTTGAAGATGTTTACTGCAGGGATAGCATCTGGGTGTCCTTGAATCAATTAATTTGCCATCCACGGTTCTTGCTTGATACATTCTTGCTCCATCTAAAGATTTTCTTGATTTAACTGCATTTATTACAGCATTCATTTCCGCGTGAATAGTATAATCCTTACAAGTGGGTTCACAATATTTTGGTTTACAGAAAAATCCTTCTGGAGGGGAATTAATGCCCGTACTGATGAGTTCACCAGAATTAACTATAACAACACCTCTTTTATCTCTTTTACAGGGAGATTCTAGAGAAACTTTAACAGCATAATCCATCCATTTAACTGCTTCCTCCAGTTTTTTCCCTGATAATATTCTTGGCATAAATTTAACAGAAAATATTAGTTTTTATTTTTATATATAGTTTAATATAAATTATTTTTGCCAGCAAAAAAGCTTTAATTGCCTTGGATTGAAATAACTGTTTGTTGAGGTTATCAGAGTTGAATGTGCATAAATACTTTCCTCAGATTCGCCACTCAGCAGACACTCGCTTTCAGGAAAACAGATTTGTGCAACACATTCGAGCCAGTTAGGGGTTTTTTCACTTATCTTGTTTTTTGTTTGAGAAGGGAAAGAAGAATCATCCCATTCAACCACTCCACTGGTCAGAAGAATTTCACTTCTCAAGCTATCGTTTAATCTTATCT
>CAYFUJ010000065.1:0-10641 GCA_964346485.1 Candidatus Woesearchaeota archaeon | reverse complement strand
ATAATAGTTCTTATAATAACCTTATCTCTCGGGCTTTTCAATAATTTCAGCGGTTTTCTCTATACTCTTTTAGCAGTTATTCTTGTTTTTCTAATAAATATCTTTGCAAAAAAAATCACGAGTTTTTATCTTGATTCAGAGATAGAAGTAAGAATGTGGGAAATTAAAAGGTATGGTTTTAAACCCTCTCGTTATTTTAAAAAACCTTTTCCTTCAGGAATTCTATTTCCAGTGATTTTCGCTGTCATAACTCTTGGGAACTTCATATGGATGGCTTCTCTCGTCTTTGATGTAAAGCCAAAAATTTCCCGGGCTGCAAAAAGGCACGGTCTCTACTCTTACTCTGAAATGGCAGAGAACCATATTGGCATCATAGCTGCCGCAGGAGTTATCGCTAATCTTGTTTTTGCAGTAATTGGTTATCTTACAGGATTTCCTGAATTTTCAAGATTATGCATTTTCCTGGCTTTTTTCAATATGATTCCCATTTCTGATCTTGACGGAAATAAAATCTTCTTCGGAAGCTTCGTTCTGTGGAGTTTCCTCGCAGCCCTTGTTTTAATAGGGCTTGGATATGTGTTTTTCTTGGTATGATTCTAAAATAAAAAAACATTTAAAGAGTGTCTTCTAAGATATAACATGGGAAAAGTGAAATGGTTTAAAATGAAAGGTGTTGCAGCTGTCTTTGCAGTTGTGGCATTTGTCGCAGGGTTCTTGTTAATAGACGGAGGGGCTACGGGAAACGTGATTTTGGACAACCATTATCCTGTTGATGTCATATCTATTATCGGACTGCTGCTCGTCTTATGCTCTGTTGTTCTCGCAGTATATATTACCAGAAAATAACTTAACCAGAAAAATAACTTTTTTATAAGAGGGTAGCTTTTCTTATTCATGAAATTTTTAGAAAAAATTCTTCCGAGAGAATATCAAAAGAAAATTTTTGAGACATGTATAGATAAAAACTGTCTAGTCGTGCTTCCGACAGGACTCGGGAAAACTCTCGTGGCTCTCATGCTCACGATTGAAAGAATGAAAAAATTTCCTGGAGAAAAAGTTGTCTTTCTTGCGCCGACAAGACCTCTTGCAGAGCAACATCTTAATTATTTTAAAAACAATTTGCCAGATCTTTTCGGAGATATGCAGTTGTTCACAGGCTCTGTCAAACCTCAGAAAAGAAAAGAAATCTGGCAGACGACAGACATAGTTTTTTCAACACCTCAGTGTGTCGCAAATGATCTAAGGAAAGGACTCTATGATTTGAAAGACGTCTGCTTGCTTATCGAGGACGAGGCACATAGGTGCATAAGAAATTATGATTATAACTATGTTGCAAGAAAATATATACAGCAGGCTGCTCATCCGAGAATTTTAGGACTCACTGCTTCTCCAGGAAGCGAGGCTTCAAAAATAAAAGAAATATGCAAAAATCTTTCGATAGAAGAAGTCGAGCTAAGAACGCGGCAAAGTCCTGATGTGAAAAAATATTTGCAGGAGCTAAAATTTGAAAAAATAGTTGTTGATCTTCCTTCAGAATTTCTGAAAATGAAAGACGCTTTATCGAAGCTCTTTACAGGATATATCAGTGAACTAAGAAACAGAAAAGTTTTATGGACTCTGCCTACAAAAACAGAACTCATAAAACTTCAGAAAAGAATTATGCTCAGTATTTCAAAAGGAAACAAAAACTATAATATGCTTCTGGCATCGAGCGCATGTGCACAGGCAATAAAAATCCAGCACGCCCTAGAACTTTTAGAAACGCAGACCTTATCTGGCTTTAATAAATATCTTAGAGAACTTTTCAGGCAGGCTGCAAAAAAAGAAAATAAAGGAGTTATGAGACTTGTTGCAAAACCGGAATTTAACTATATTTTTATGAAGTCAAACGAGCTCCTAGCAAAAAACATAGAACATCCTAAAATCCCTAAGCTCATAGAATTAATAGGAAAAGAAAAACAGAAAAACAGAAATACAAAAATTATTGTTTTCACCCAGTTCAGGGATACTGCTAATCTAATCTCGAAAAAAATAAATAATATCTCTGGGATAAATTCAAGAGTCTTTATCGGACAGCTCAAAAAGATAAGCGATCATGGGGTTGGTGGTTTAAGTCAGAAAGAACAGAAAAAAATAATCCAAGAATTTTCCTCGAGAAAAGTAAATGTTCTCTGTGCAACATCTATTGGAGAAGAAGGTCTTGATATTCCAGAAGTAAATGTTGTTATTTTCTATGAGCCAGTTCCTTCTGCAATAAGGTCTATACAAAGGGCAGGAAGGACGGCACGTTTAATGGAAGGAAAATTAATAATGCTCATTACTAGAAAAACAAGAGACGAGGCTTATTTTTATGTTTCAAAAACAAAAGAGAAAAAAATGCATTCTGCAATAAACTCAATAAAAGAACATCTCTCTGAAAAGAAATTAGGATTTCAGAAAAAGTTAGAATGAAAAAAATATTTGATATTTTCTCAAAAAAATCCTCTAAAAAAATTAAAGGAAAAATAAAAATAATAGCAGACGACAGGGAAAAAAATTCCCTCGTCATTTCAGAACTCTTTTCCTTAGGAATAGATATCGAGCTGAAACACCTGAAAGTTGCAGATTATATCATAGGAGGTGTTGCTATTGAGAGAAAAACTGTTTCTGATTTTGTTTCATCAATGCTCAATAAAAGGCTACTGAAACAACTCGAAGAGCTAGGGCAATATCGCGACAGGTTATTAATCGTGGAAGGGATCGATGAGCAAGAGCTCTATACAGATTCAGAAGATTTGACGGGAATGCATCCTAATTCTATAAGAGGTTTTTTGCTTTCAATTCTTCTCAAATACAAAATTCCTCTAATTTTTACAAAAAATTATATAGATACTGCAAAATTTCTTTCTGTTCTTGCAAAAAGAAAACCTCGGGAGCTTTCTCTGAATGTAAGTAAAAAATCTCTGAACAAAAAAGAAAGGCTTCAGTTTATTCTTGAGGGTTTTCCGGGAATCGGGCCTAAAACTGCAAAAAAACTTCTGAAAAAATTCAAGACGATAAAAAATATTATTAATGCATCAGAAGAAGAACTAAGGGAAATTCTCGGAAAAAAGACAGAAATCATAAGTAAAATTATCAATGATAAATATTAACTCAGATTATATTCTTCAAGAACAGAATACCTCGGTCCCTCTGATGTCAACTCAGATTTCATTAAATAAAACTTCTCTATCATAAATTTTATTTTTTCAATGTTTATTTTTTCAATTTCTTCTAAAAATCTTCTTCTATCTTGAATATGTTTAACTCTTGCAATTGTAAGGTGACTCATGAATCTCCTCTCTTTTTCAAACAAATCTGACAAGGCATCATCTATTTGTTCCTGGAGATTATCACAATTTTTCAGGTGCAGCCAGACGATTCTGATAAATTTCTCAGAAAAAATTCCCATCTCATCAATCTCTGTCTCAAATTTTTCAATTTTAATTTCTCTTAATTTTTCTTTTACCTCTCCAATTTTTCCCTCATCAATTTCCCCTAAAAATTTTAAAGTCAGATGGAGATTTTCCAGCTCTGTCTTCTTGCCTCTGAATTCAGGCAGCTTGTCTTGAATTTTTTTAATCTCTCTTCTGACATTTTCAGGCATATTGATTGAAATAAAAGTTCTCATTTTGTTATATAAGCTCACTCAAAATCTTGGCTCCTAATTTAACTGTCATATCCTCCTTGTCTTTTTCAGGATTAATCTCCACTATATCAACTGCTTTCAAGTTTTTCAATTTATTTATTCTCCGGATTAAATAAAGAAACTGCCTGCTCGTGAGTCCTCCTGGCTCTCTGTAACCTGTTCCAGAAGCAAATGCAGGATCAATCACATCTATGTCAATTGAAAGATAAAGTTCCTTGTTCTTTGAAAATTCCATAATTATATCACAAGTGTCCTGAAGATCATTTCTTAATTGCTCCATACTGATAATTCTTATTCTTTTCTCTTTTAAAAAAATAATTTCATTTCTCCACAAATTTCTCATTCCAACAAGCAGAATATTTTCAGCAGGAAAGCCAGAATCAACCAAGGCCCGAAGCCACTCTTCATGTGTCGGTTCTTTCATGGCAAGCATGCAATCAGCATGAGCATCAAATACAATTAAACAAGGTTCTTTTTCTTCTCTCTTACAATATTCTAAAAAAGCTTTTGTAGTTGAAAAACTTATAGAATGATCTCCTCCTAAAAAAATTGTTTTTGGTTTTTCTTCAAAAATTTCCAGAGAATTTTTATAAATCAATTTATTCGCTTCTTCTAAATTGGAATTATCCAAATGAATCTCTTCTAAATCTAAAAGTCTAGTATCGATTGGAATTCCTTGCTCATTGCTATGGATTTCTTTCAGAGCTTCAAGAAGAGTATTTCCTGCTTTCTCGCATCCTTTTGTTTTTCCCAATCCGTTGATTCCTGGAATTTTAACTACGAACATAAAAAATTCAGAGAAAAAGGGTTTTTAAATATTAATTATTCAGGAACCAGGGCAAAAAAACTGTATTTATTTATCTTAGCCAGTTTTTTGACGTCGCTTAATTTAACAGCCTTTATCTTTTTTTCAAATTCATATAATTCCTTAGCATTTGTGTTTATTTCATAGAGCAAAAGATTTGCCATCTGGCTTCGGGAATCTTCTGTTGAAATCTGATAATTTCCAATTATTTGTTCTTTAACTTGTGAAAGTTCTTTTTCATTTAATTCTTTCGAAACTTTTTCAAATTCGTCGAGAATAATTTTTTTCACTTTTTCCACATTCTCTTTTATTGTCCCAATATAAACAAAATTATAAGAGAATGTTTTGTTAATACTTGAATCCCCTTTCACAGCATAAGCCAAATTTCTTTTTTCTCTTATTTCTTCAAATAATCGGGAAGACATCCCTCCTGCCATCAGAACACTCAACACCTTCGCAGCATAGCATTTATTGTTATCTGCCAAAGGAACGTGGTATGCCAAAACAAGGTTCGCTTGATCTATTCCTCTTCTCTTTTCTACTCGCGATTCATTTCTCAAACTAAAACCTTGTAATTGAATCTTTCCTTTTCTTTTTCCAAAATTCTTTTGAACAAACTTTACTAGGTCTTCAAACTCGGCATTCCCAACAACACAAAGGATCATATTATTTGGAGTATATGTTTTTTCGAATGTCTTTAAAATTTTGCTTCTGTCGATTGAACTCATTGTTTCAATTGTGCCGGCAAGATTCATTTTCATCGTTCCTGTATAAAGCGACTTCTGAATTTCATCAAAAACATGCAACATAGGATTATCATGATACATCTTAATCTCTTCAAAAATAACTTTCCTTTCTTTCTCAATTTCTTTTTCATCAAACAACGGGTTTTTGACAATGTCACTCAAAACTTCAAGCGCCACATTCAAATGCTTGCTCGGCATTTTGCACCAATAAGCAGTCACCTCTTCGCTCGTGAAACCATTCAACTCTCCTCCGTTCTTTTCTATCTCCTCTGCAATTTGCTTTGCATTCCTCGTTGATGTTCCTTTGTATAACATGTGTTCGATAAAATGAGAAATTCCTTTTTCAGAAATACGCTCATTCACTCCTCCGCATCTTACGGCAAAAGCAACGCTTACCACAGGCGTGTTTCTTTTTTCAAAAAGAATTGTCATCCCATTATCAAGAATCTTTCTGTAAAATTTTGGTTTCATAATTAGATATGCAAAAAAAAGTATATAAAGATAATGTAAACTTAGCTAAAAGAAAATAAAATAAGCTGCAGCAGCAAGCCCAATTATAACTAGAATAATAATCAGCCAAATCCACCACTTTGATTTCTTTTTGACGGGCTGTGTGACAGGCTGAGTAGTTGGTTGGGTACCTGGTGTTATGGTTGCAGATGTTTGTGTTGGTTGTGGTTGAGCTTGAGTTTGTTGAACTTTCTGAGGCTGTTCAGGTGTTGGCTGTGTTGGTTGTTGTTCTGGTTGTTTTGTTTGTTCTGGCATCTATAAAATTAAGAAAAGCCCTATTATAAATTTTACTAATTCTTTATCACTTCCAATTTTTTCTTATAGGAGCGATTAGTTTTTCAAGATATTCAACAACTGCTTTTTTCAAATCTTCTGCGTGCAGTTCTCCTAACTCAAATGCTTTTTCAAGCTCTTTATATTCCTTGAACATTATGTTTCCACCATGTTCTTTATCTCTCTTAATTCCAAGTTTTTCAAATTTAGGAAAAATTATCAGCTTTGCAATTGATAAAACAGGGTTATTTTCAATGTCGCCAAGTTTGCAGTATGCTTTGTTCACTTTTCTGATTATGTCCTCTTTTTTATCTCTTATAGAAATAAAACTGCTCGGAATAGAGCTGGACATTTTTGTGCCAGGGCCTTTTAATCCAGGAATCATTGGTGTATATAGATAAACAGCATCCTGTAGACCGATCTCTTTTCCTTGATCAACCCCAAGCATATAGATTTTTCTCTGGTCTGTTCCTGCAACTACGAAATTAGTTTCAAGGGTCTTGACATCTTCAACTTGCATAAGAGGGTATATGATTTGACTGATTTTTGCATTTTCTATATCTCTCGCAACCTGTTGCATTGAGCGAACACCCCTGTTGACAGTGATATTCAAAGACAATCTTAAAATGTCCTCGATATAATCTGGTTTTTTCTGAAAACTAGTCCCTTTAATAAACTCTGCTTTTAATCCGACAGCCTTCATTCCTTTTTCCCATTGCTTGAGCTGTTTGTTTACAAAATTCCAGTCTCCTTTTTTGTTCAGCCATGTATGCCAGTCAGCCAGCAGAACCTTTATTTTGATGCCTGCTTTCTGTAGGTCTAAAAGTTTCAGAATTGTAACCAGGTGCCCGAGATGAATTTCTCCAGAACACTCATACCCACAATAAGCAACACCTTTTTTTCTGAATTTTTCTATTTTTTCCTCATTAACTATCTCCACACAATTCCTCTTAATCAAATCAACCTTGTCCATAATCACATAAATAAATATCGATTATTAAATCTTTCTTTGTAATTGGAATTAAGGAGTTAAATTCTCGAAGCTAAAAAGCTCTTTCTGTCGTATCGTATTATAACTGCATTACAAATAATGAAAAACATTAACAGTGATTAGCAGAAATTCAGGGACGAAGAGAAGATATATAAAGAAATTAATTAATTAATTATTATAAAAGACAAATTTTTTATTGTAATAAGTGGAGGTGGACTTAAATGAAAATAAAAACTTTGTGGCTATGGATTTTAGCCTACGCGATGGTGATTGGAGGGGGACTTCTCTTTTTCATGGCACCTCATCCACATGGGTTTGGTTATCCTTGGTATCCGTTTCTGCTACTGACACCTGTTGTTTTAGTAGCAGTATTTCTACTTAGGAAAAACAGACCAGAAATGGCTGGCCGAATAATAGCTGCTTGGGCGTTGTATGGTTGGGTTGTTTACCTCTTTGAAGCGCTTGGTATATTTGTCCCAGGAAATATCTATGATCAAGTGTGGTCCCTACAAACCGTTGGCCCTCAAGTGGTCCTGGGTTTCTTCACCCTGATTTTCGTGACGCTAGCTTGGGTCTATGAATTCATTAAACCAAAGACCAAGTTCAGACTGAATGCGCGAATGATTCCCATCTGTCTCGTTTTATTAATCGTAGGATTTTTTTACCCCGGGACCCCGCCAGAACTAGAGTCTCCGTTGTACGGTCCTTGTGATACCCAAGTAATCATGACGAGCATGGGCGTGCTATTATTGTTCACTCCTTCTATAACTGCTCTTTTGGGTACAATGCTTTTCTCTGCATTATTTTTTTTCCACGATCTGTTTGCCTTGTTCACAAGGCTGTTGCCAACTTGGTCTGAAGTATTCGACTTCGGAACCTTGTCCTTATCACGTCTCTTGAGCGGTAGAGCACCAGAATGGGTTTATGCAGATTATTTGGCGTGGTCAGTTGTCCTGGTAGCAGGCTCTTACTTCATGTACAATTACCTTAAGAAAAACAATCTGGGCATTAGATGGATTTTTAAAACTTATTGGAAGTTGTTTGTGGTGGCAGCCGTATTAGCTTTCGTGATAGTAATCATCAAGTAAATCTCATTAGTAAATTAGGTGTTTTGAAAATTTAACTATTTTTTCTAAACAGTCTTCTTAACCAATCAACTATTCTTGCAAAGAAACCTTTTTTATCTCCCTCTTCATCCTTAAAATAATCAGGGACCTCTTCTCTTGGACCTCCAAAAGCATGCAAATGATTGTCCCATGATGTTACGTATACTGTCCCGTCTGAGCCAATTGCAGGAGAAGAATCAATACTGCGGTCAATGAGGGAACTCCATTTTATCGTTCCATCAGGATTAAAGGCGTAGAAACCAGGCTGACCTGTCCCGAATGCACCGACACCAACATAAATTGTTCCGTCAGCTCCTATTGCAGGCGAAGAGACCACACTACCGTTAGTTTCAAAGGTCCATTTCAAAGTTCCATCCTGGTTGAGGGCATAAAAATCGTGACTTTCGGAACCAAAATACATAGTTCCATCTTTTCCAATAGCAGGAGTGGACATGATTTCTTTGTACTGGGTTGCAAAATGCCATTTTTCTTTTCCGTCAGAAGAGATTGCATATACTCCTGCTCCAGTTCCAGTCTCGGAAAATGAACCAATATAAATTGTTCCATCGTCAGCTATTGCCGGCGTTGATTCTAAAAATAGGGGTGTTTTTAATCCCCATTTTTTATTGCCATCAGGAGAAAAAGCCATTATTTCAAAGTCATTAAATCCTAATTGAAAGCTGGCATAAATTATATTATCTTTACCAATACTTGCTGAGTTACATGTCATAAAGTTTTCACCATAATGCCATTTTTCAGTTCCGTCTGGATTAATTGCATATAAACCGCCTTTAGGTTTGTATGTAGTAATGTAAATTGTTCCATCATTACCAATTGCAGGAGAACCCCAATTATCTGTATTTAGGATTATTGGAAGTTTCCATTTTATTGAACCATCACGGTTAACAGCATACAAATGCTGATTATGTGAAAGTATGTAAATAATTCCATCTTTATTTATGCTTGGAGTAGATATTGTGCTTTTTATTGATTCGTAATCTTTGACTTTAGCTGGAGTTCCTATTTGAGTCTTCCATTTAAGATTTCCATCTTCAGTTATAGCATAAAGATATCCATCATGCGAGCCAAAATAAATTGTTCCATCTTCATCTATACTTGGAGAACCTTCTATTCCACCACCTGCTTTAAATTTCCATTTAATAGTCCCATCAACATGACTTGTATCATATGGACTTAAACCAGTACGTTGTGAATTTCCATGAAAGGTTGGCCAAGAAGAATCTGCAAGTTGAGAAGAGACAAAACTAATTGAAAATAATGTTAAGAAAATTATTATAAAAGTTTTCCAAACCTCTTTTTTTTCAGCCACTAACAAATTCATATCCATAATAAGCAACACCTTTTTTTCTGAACTTTTCTATTTTATTCTCATTAACTATCTCCACACAATTCCTCTTAATCAAATCAACCTTGTCCATAATCACACAAATAAATATTAATTATTAAATCTTTCTTATATGTGCTCATAGAACTAATCGTTTTCATGTTTCTTGGAATAATTTTCGGAACTCTCACAGGTCTAGTGCCTGGAATTCACATAAATCTCGTTGGAGTTTCCCTTGTTGCCCTCTCCATTTCTCTCTTAAGCCCAGTAAATCCCCTCTATCTGATTGTCTTTATCGTAGCAATGGCTATTACTCATACTTTTGTTGATTTTATTCCTTCAATATTTTTGGGTTGCCCTGACACAGATACAGAACTCTCTGTTCTGCCAGGCCATGAATTATTGAAAAAAGGACAAGGATATTCTGCAATCCTTTTGACATGCTATGGAAGCCTTGCAGCTATTTTTATTCTGATGCTGATAGCAGTTCCATCTTTATTTGTTGTTCAAAAAGCCTATGGCTTCCTACAGAATATTCTGCCTTATTTGTTAATTGTTGTTTCTATCATCTTGATAATGCTGGAAAAAAATAAATTTCCTGCCCTTTTGGTTTTCTTTCTTACAGGAATTCTTGGCTTAAGTGTTTTAAATCTCGATGTTAAAGAGCCGTTGCTTCCTCTTCTCACAGGTCTTTTCGGATCTTCTATGCTGGCTCTAAGTATAAAAAACAAAACAGTTGTTCCTAAACAAAAAATTTCCAAGCCAAAAATAAAAGGAAAATTATTGTCTCCTTTGTTTGGAGCATTAATAGCATCTCCATTATCAAGTCTGCTTCCTGGTTTGGGAAGCGGGCAGGCAGCAATTATCGGAAACACCATATCGAGAACAGACAGAGAAGGATTTCTCGTCTTGCTCGGAGCAACAAACACGATTGTAATGGGTTTTTCCTTCATCGCTCTTTATCTCATATCAAGAACAAGGACGGGCGCAGCAGTTGCCATCAACAACTTGCTCGGAAACTTTTCCTGGCAGATTCTTGTTTTGATGCTCGTAGTGGTCTTTTTAACAGGAATAGTTTCTTTTTTTCTGACATCATTTCTCGCAAAATTTTTCTCAGAAAAAATAACAAAAATAAATTATATAAAACTTTCTTTCATCACACTGGGAATTCTAATAATAATTGTTCTAATTGTCTCAA
>CAYFUJ010000064.1:0-7292 GCA_964346485.1 Candidatus Woesearchaeota archaeon | reverse complement strand
CACTTCAAGAACTGGTGGTTGCAGTGGTCTTGCTTATGATTTCGACTGTGATGATCAACAGACAAAAAAATGGACTTGGACAGGGGGAGATTGTGTGAGTTGTGAACTGATTGAACAAGATTGTGAGCCAGTCGGTGGCAATATAGGATGGAATGGTTCTGCTCCTGATTGCGGAGTGGGTGATTATTATATTACTGATGAGGGTTGGTGCGACGGGTGTAAAGTTACAGATTGCACAGACGAACAAAGAACCCAGGCATGCATATAAATGAGATAAAATCATAATTAACTTTATTAAATATCTTTCTTTAATTTTTATATGAATATTAAAAGCGTATTTGTTATTTTATTTTTCACATTAATTTACTTTCTGCCAGGTGTTCAGGCAGATGTTATTTCAGTGAATCCTAGCGGAACCGAGGAATTTGTGGTTACTACAGACAGATATATAGAGGGATTTTTTTTCGGAGAAGAGATTGTCTGTGTACCTTACACTTGTGCTGGTTTAGGTTATAATTGCGGTAGCTGGAGTGATGGCTGCGGAGGAACATTAAATTGTGGAACATGTGCGTCAGGATATACGTGTAGTGCAGGAACCTGTGTTGTAGTAACTCCTCCGGGCCCTGTGACTTATGATATTCTTGTTGAGCCTACAGAGATAAATATAGATATGCAAATAAATACAAATGTAAAAAGAACAATTAAAGTTACAAATCTTGAAACATTTAAGATAACTGTCAAAGTTCGCCAGAGTGATCTTACTAATATGGTTATTCTTGGAAACACTTCTTTGACTATTCCTGCAAAACAGACAGTTGAACTAGATGTTATTTTTGTAGCTCCAGAAGAGCCAGGAATTTATACAGGAAAAATTCTTATTGGAAATGAGCAAGTTTTGGTCGCATTAAATGTAAAAACAAGACTTCTTTTATTTGACTCAAATATTGTTGTTCTTAACGAGAATTATGAAGTAAGAAGAGGAGAACAGCTGAGAACACTGGTTACTTTGATTCCTATGGGCGACCCAGTTCGGCTTGACTTAACTTTGAATTTTGTAATAAAAGACTATGTAAATAAGATTTACCTAACTCGAAGTGAGACTCTTTTAGTAGAAGAACAAGTACAACTCAGGAGAAATTTTGATACAGGAGCTCTTCCATTAGGAGATTATGTTGTTGGACTTGAGCTCGTATATCCTGGCGGAGTTGCACCTTCAAGCGCGCATTTCAAGATTATTGAAAAACCAATCTCAGTTGTCCTAGGAAAAATCATTCTTTTCTTAATTATCTTAATACTGATTGTTGCAATAATTATAATAATAATATTGATAACAAGAAAAATTCAAGAGAGAAAACAAACTTCGGGCTCTTCTGCAACTCCAGCTACTCGATGATTAAATAACTTTATAAAAACCCTTTTTTTCTTTAGGTCATGCTCTTAGGACTTGTAGGAAAGCCATCATCAGGGAAATCAACTTTTTTTAAGGCAGCAACTCTGGCAGATGTTGCTATTGCTAGTTATCCTTTTACAACGATAAAATCAAATCACGGAGTTGGTTATGTCAAAATTGATTGTGTTGACAAAGAGTTTAAAGTTAAATGTAAACCAAGTCATGGTTTTTGTATTAAAGACAAGAGGTTTGTTCCTGTGGAAATTATGGATGTTGCTGGCCTGGTTCCTGGGGCAAGCGAAGGCAAGGGACTCGGAAATAAGTTTCTGGATGATTTAAGACAGGCAGATGCTTTTATTCACATCGTTGATCTTTCTGGAACGACTGATTCCGAAGGAAAACAAACAGAAAACTATGACCCTTCAAAAGATATAGAATTCCTAGAAGATGAACTAGATAAATGGTTTTTTAATATTCTTATGAAAGTTTGGAAAAATTTTGCAAAGAAAGCAGATATCGAAGATAATTTTTCTAAGGCAGTTGCAAAACAGTTCTCTGGTCTGAAAGTCAATGAAGAGCAGATAAAAAAGGTTTTGAAAGAAAACACTTTTCCAGAAAAAGCTGGTACGTGGAATTCTGAGCAGCTGATGAAATTTGCCTCTGCATTAAGAAAGAAAAGTAAACCAGTAATAATTGCCGCAAATAAAATAGATATGGAGCAAAGCAAGAAGAATTACGAAAAACTAAAAAATAAATTTTTAGATAGAATTATTATTCCGTGCTCTGCAGATTCAGAACTTGCTCTTCGAGAAGCTTCAAAATCTGGTCTTATAGAGTATGTTCCTGGGGAGAAGGATTTTAAGATTACAGGAAAATTGAACGAAAAACAAGAATCAGCTTTAAAAAAAATAAAAGAAGATATCCTTGATAGATTTGTAGGTACAGGGGTTCAGGCTGTTTTGAATTATGCTGTTTTTGAACTTTTAGAATATCTCGCTGTTTTTCCTGTTGAAAACGTGAATAAACTGGCAGACAGCAAAGGAAATATTCTTCCAGATTGCTTTCTTCTTCCCAAAGCAAGCACTGCTCTAGATTTTGCTTATTTTTTGCATACAGATTTTGGAAAAAATTTTATCAAGGCAACAGATGCTAGAACAAAAAAAATTCTGGGAAAAGACTATAAATTGAAATCCAGAGATATATTAGAGATTATTACGAAATAAATCAAAATTTTAAATGAGGCATTCTTTCAAATTCTTATCAATTCTAACTCTCAAAAAAACAGGCACCCTTAACTGGAAATTTTTAGTTATCTGGAGAAACTTGACTTCAATAATTACTTTTGGTTTGACATAATAAACTTTTTTATGAGTTTCTACTTTAACAGCAGGTTTATCTGCCTTTTCAAATTTTTTTGAAAGTTCTGAAATAATCTTTTCATTTAAACCAGAAGCGACTCTTCCTATATAAATTAATTTTTTATTATGATAAGCTGCCAAAACTAAAGCACTGATTTCTCTTTTTTCTTGGGTATAACCTATAACAATTGCATCGAGAGTTTTCAAATTTTTTATCTTTAACCAAGCATTTGTTCTTTTTCCTGACAAGTATCTGCTATCGATTCTCTTTGCCATAACCCCCTCCATCCTAATCTTTTTTATTTTTTTCCACAGGGCGTTCCCATCTCGTGTATAAGGAGTCAAAATAATTCTTGATGAAGGCTTAATTTGTTTTTTCAAAATTTTTTTTCTTTCTGAAAAAGGAAGATTTATTAATTTTTTATTTCCCGATCCGAGAACATCAAAAACAAAGATAGTTGCCGGAAAACTTCTGCTTCTTAACTCTATCTCGGTTTTATTTTCTATTTGTTCTCTTTTTTGAAGAAGATTAAAACTAGGCCTATGATTTTTATCTAAAACTATTAATTCTCCATCAATAATAGAATCTTCTTTTATATTTTTCCAAATTTCTTTCAATTCAGGATATCTATAAGTTATATCTCTATGCCTTCTATTAATTAGTCTGATCTCTCTATCTTTTTTATAAATCAAAACCCTAGTCCCATCAAATTTTGGTTCAAAAATAAAATTTTTACTTTTTAAATCTTCAATATTCCCTTGTTTTGCAAGCATTACGTCCATCTTAGAATTATTTCACACTCAATTTCAAGGCTTCTATTAATTTTTCTGGTTTTGCTTCCACTTTTTTGATTATTTTAACCTTACCAAGAACAATATCTTTGATTTTTTCAGAAAATTCGTCCTTATACTCACTTAGATTTACATCCTTTTTTGAATATTTATCAATTAGTTTATTTGCAAGTTTTAATTCTTCTGTAGAAATTTTTGGTCGTGATACTAATTCTTCAAATTTTTCTAATTTTCTTATTTCTGTATTATATAATAAAGTTGTCAAAAGAAGAACATTTTTGTAAGGTCTGATCATGGCAATATGTTGCTTGTTTCTCATAATTATTTTAACAATCGCTATTCTTGCAGTTGATCTAAGGACATCACTAAAAAGAAAAAAAGCTTTTTCTTTATTTCTGGCAGGAATTACATAATAACTCTTTTGATAATATATAGGATCTATCGACGACATATCTGTAAATGCTACTACCTCTGCTAGTTCGCTTTTTTCTGGTTTCAGTTTTTCCAATTGTTCTCTAGTAAAGACTTTTAGCTTCTTTTTTCCAAGCTCAAGTCCATAAACAATATTTTCCCATGCAACTTCTTTTTTACATTTTGGGCAATGTCTTTCATATTTTATAGGAGTATTGCATCTTCCACAAAGCATCTTAAAGCTAATCGCTCTAGGTTCTGTTGCAGAATATAATTTTATAGGAATATCGACTAATCCAAAACCTATAGAACCTCCCCAAACAGCTTTCATTTTATCTCCTTTTATCTAAATATATATAAATTCTAATCTTCTTGTATTTAAAAATTATTCCCAAACGATGAAATACGAATTTGCATTTGATATACAGCAAATTGCAGAAGAAATCTCGGTGCTTTTGTTTCCTCATATAAAAATCGACAGAGTCAAATGTTTTAGAAGTTATGGAACCTCTTCCCGAGGAACAATTGCGAGATGTCATACTATAGGAAAAATTATGCAAAAAGCAATGAAGGTCCCGGCATTTTATGTCCTTGAGTTTTTATCAGAAAGATTTGATAAACTTTCTGAAGAAGAAAAAACGAAAGTTATAATCCATGAACTCATGCACATTCCTGTAAGTTTTGGAGGAGGGTTCAGGCACCATGATTATATTTGTGATAAAAAGCTGAAAAAAAACTATCGTGTTTATAGAGAACATAAAATAAAAAATAGTTAAACTTCTCGTCGGTGATTAGAAACATTTAAATATATAATTAATTTTGATTGTCTATAATCATTAAAAGGAGGTATAAAAATGGGAAAGATTGTTGTAAAAAGGGTTATTACGAGAAAACCAGGACATCTTTATTACATAGACGCGAACGGAAACGTATGTGAAGCAAAGATGGCTAGGGGAGGAAAAAAGAAAAAAGCTAAGAAAGCCAAGAAAACCAGAAAGAGAAAAAAGAAAAGATAAGCTTTTTTATTTTGTTTTTATTTTTTTATTTAAATTTATAGTATTATTTGTTATGTTCTTTTTTATTTGAATTTTCAAAACAAGTTTTTTTAACAAGATATTCTAATTTTTGACCTAAACCAGTAGGAAGCGGTATTCCCCCTTTACTAAAAGGAGTATAATCATAATTTTCACTATTACCACTTCGATGATATGTAGAAACAAGACCTCTTCCTTTATATTTTCTCCATTCCAATTTATCAGTATCTATATATAAATCATATGGGTCATCAGGATCTGGTTCATCAGGAATCTGGAAATCTCTTTTTCTCTTACCTTCTTTTTTAGAAGAACGAATAACAACACGAGCCATATTTTTAGAACCTTGCTCGTTTTTTTCTTTTGTAAATTTTATTATCGCAGAATAAATATTTATTTCTTCTCCGGTTTTGGGATTTTTTATTTTCATGTCTAATTAGAAGTGGCTAATTTTATAAATATATTACGTTATCTATAATATATGACGGTTGTTATTGGAATAGAGAGCACAGCGCACACTTTTGGAGTTGCTTTGGTTAAGAACAGAGAAATTTTATCAAATATCAGGAGAAGTTATATGACTGAGAAAGGGGGTATTATTCCTGTTGAGGCTGCAAAACACCATCAGGAAAACAAAAGAGAGATTTATTTTGAAGCTTTAAATAAAGCGGGAATTAATGAAAAGGAAATTGATGCTATAGCTATTTCTCAAGGTCCTGGATTAGCTCCATGTCTTCTCGAAGGCATGAGGTTTACAAAAGAATTATCGAAAAAACTCGGAAAGCCAATTGTTCCTGTAAATCACTGCATTGCTCATCTCGAGATAGGAAGAGTTACAGGTGCCAAAGATCCTGTTATGCTTTATGTTTCTGGTGCAAACACACAGGTAATTGCATATGCGTCAGGAAAGTTTCGTGTGTTTGGTGAAACCCTTGATATAGGAGTTGGGAATTTCATTGACAATTTTGCAAGATATGCAGGAATTGGTTTTCCAGGTGGCCCTGCCATACAAAAGCTTGCTGAAAAAGGTAAGAAATTTATCGAGTTGCCTTATTCAGTAAAGGGAATGGATATTGCTCTTTCAGGAATTCTCACAAATCTGAAGCAGAAGCTCGAGTCAAAGAAATATAAACTTCAAGACTTGGCTTATTCAATGCAAGAAACTGTTTTTGCAATGCTTGTCGAGACTGCAGAAAGAGCTCTGGCGCATATAGGCAAGCGTGAGCTTCTTCTCGGAGGCGGTGTTGGATGCAATTCTCGACTTCAGGAAATGTGCAAAATCATGTGCAAAGAGCGAGGAGCAAAATTTTTCTGCCCTGAGAGCTCTCTCCTCGTTGATAATGCAGCTATGATAGCTTTTCTCGGAGAAATAATGCTTAAGAAAGGAATAAAGATTAAGGGAAAACAAATTGATAAGCTTGACATAAAGTCAAGACAGAGAACAGATGATGTTGGTGTGGGTTGGAGATAAATAGGTATTCTACAAAATATAAATTTTTAAAAATAAAAAAGCAATTACTAAAATATGAAATTACTCGAGAAAATAGTAAAAAATTCATGTATAAGAACAATAATGGCAATTTCTGCCTTTTATTTCATAACCAATATACCTGCTTTTGTATCTACATATACTGCTCCTCAAGATAAAATAAAACAAACCCTTGCTGAACAAATTAAATCTGAAACAAGCTCGCTTGAAGATATATCCGGGGGTTTTACATACGTACATTTTAGATTATTCGGCTCAAGTGCAGGATATATTGCAAGAAAATTGTTAAAATAATAAAGATTTAGAAAACAATTTCTTAGAAACTTTTATAAATCAAATTTTGTCTTAATTAATATCCTATGAACGCTTAGTGAGGATATCTAAGTGTTCTTTATAATAAAAATGGCGGCAGACATTTATTCAATAATCGAGAAAGCGAGAAAGACTGGCAAGGTCGAGAAAGGCACTAACGAAGTTACTAAGGCTATCGAGAGAGGCACTGCAAAATTTGTGGTTTATGCTACTGATGTTGAGCCAAAAGAAATTGTCCAGCATATTCCTCTCTTGTGCAAAGAAAAAAATATTCTATATAAAGAGGTTGATAGTAAGCAAAAACTAGGAATTGCTGTCGGGATTCCTGTAGCAGCTTCTTCTGTGGCTGTAATTGAGACTGGGGATGCTGAGCAAGACATTGCGGGATTGAAATAAAATGGCAATTGAAATTATTGAGATTACAAATGAAGAAATCATGGGATTAGAAATCAATGAAATAAGAATACCACTTGAAAGATTGAGAAATTATGTTTTGAAATATGGAT
>CAYFUJ010000063.1:0-3996 GCA_964346485.1 Candidatus Woesearchaeota archaeon | reverse complement strand
CCCATATCTGCTACAACTATCACAAAAACCAAACTCATTTTGGATATCTTTTTCTTCCTCTGAAATTTTTTCTTTCTCAGGACCCTCTAGAAGAATTGCCTTTTCTTTCTTAGGACTTTTTTCTTCAAGTTCTTTTTTCATCAGGGAGGCCGGAGGTTCCCATCCATCAACAGCTTTTGATATTGCTTCTGGAATAGACCTGTTTACATATTCCCGTCCAGATCCAAATCCACTGTCAAATCCTTGCTCATCGCTTGGGGGCAAATCTCTCAAATCTTTGATTATATCTTTTGGAGAAATTCCCAATCTTAAATCTTTTGAACCTCTAATAGCTAAAGCCGTAATCAATGCCTGAGTTTTTGGATCAAAGAAATTAGAATCTACAAAAAATTGTGTTTGTCTTCCTTCTCTTTTTAATCTTTCAATTTCTTTCTCATTTCTTTCATTCTCCCAATAACCAGTGGTCACAAATATTTTTTTATTGTCCCCTACCGTCTCCACTCTTGTTATGGACAAAACTTCTTTCGGAAGTTCGCTTCCAAAATCAAATTTTTCTTCTTCTTTTACTTCTAAGACTTGGACATCCTTGCTTTTATTCCTATAAATTGTGATGCCTTTGCATCCTTCCCTGTAAGCGAGTAAAATGGCCTTTTTTATGTCTTCTCTGGTAGCGCTTTGAGAAAAATTAACTGTCTTGCTTACTGCATTATCTGTGTATTTTTGGAAAGCCGCCTGAATTCTAACATGGTCCTCCGGAGTTATCGCGGGATCCATAGAAGTCATTCCCAATCTTCTAATTTCCTCTGGAAGTTGATTAAATTTTTCTTTTTTTCCTTTCCTGAGTTCATTAAAAATCTCTTCTACATTATAACCTTCTTCTTTTAAAACATGTTCAAGTCCTCTTGTATGATAATGCAATTCTTTCCCATCCAGCACTTTTTTTGTATATGCGAGAGAAAAAGGCAGTTCTATCCCCCATTCGCAATCAGCTATTTGGGCAAGAGTCCCTGTCGGGGCAATAGTGGTTATAGTAGCATTCCTCAATTTTAAATCTTCTCCTTTAAAGTGTTCGCTCTTTTTATCATAAATGCTTCCTTTCCAATTTGGGAAAACTCCTCTCTCTTTTGCAATATTGATAGAAGCGATTCTTCCTTCATCTCTAATGAACTTCATTAATTTTTCTGCTGTCTCCCGTGCCTGACTAGAATTATAAGGAATTCTCAGCATAGTCAGCATATCATAAAAACCCATAACACCAAGACCTATTTTTCTGTTACTTAAGGTCCTCTCTTCAATTTCTTTGAGGGGATATCTATTGACGTCAATAACATTATCTAAAAAATGTACTCCCATATGAACCACTCTTTTCAAACCATCCCAATCCATCTTGCCGTCTTTTACAAATTTAGAAACATTAATACTTCCAAGATTACAGGAATCATAAGAAAGGAGTGGCTGCTCTCCGCAAGGATTTGTCGCTTCATACTCTCCTATGTGAGGAGTTGGATTATATGCATTCATCCTGTCTAAGAAGATAACCCCGGGGTCCCCACTCTTCCATGCTTGGTCAACTATTTCTTCTAGTAATTCCTTAGCCTTGACTTTTTCTGTCGCTTTTTTTGTTCTTGGGTCTTTAAGTTCAAAATAATTATCTTTTTGTAATGCTCTCATAAACTCTTCTGTCAATCCGACAGAGAGATTAAAGTTATTCAGTTGTGTTTTTTCTATAAGTAGTCTTTTTAATTTTGCGATATAAGGATGATCGTCTTCGAAATTAAATTCTTTTTTCAGATCCTTTATTATTTCAGAATTGATATTGTTCAACTCTCCTTTTGCATGAATAAATTCCCTTATATCCGGATGATCTGCTCTTAGAATTCCCATATTGGCTCCTCTTCTTGTCCCGCCCTGTTTCACAGTTTCTGTATAGACGTTAAAAACATAAATGAATGAAGTCGGCCCAGACGCGACTCCGTTCGTGCTTCTCACCATAGAGCCCTTTGGTCTTAAATTTGAAAAACCAAAGCCAGTGCCCCCTCCTGATTTATGAACTTGAGCACCTTCTCCAGCACCCTTGAATATAGAATATATACTATCTTCGATAGGAAGAACAAAACAAGCTGATAATTGTTGAAGGTCCCTTCCTGCGTTCATTAAAGTAGGGGAATTAGGCAGAAATTCCAGATTTGACATAATTTCATAAAACTTCTTGGCTGTCTCTTTTACTTCTTTTGGGGTTTTCTGATACTTTGCATCAGCTTGTGAAATATTTTGAGCAACTCTTTTAAACATATCTTCTGGCTTTTCAATAACTTCCCCGCGTTCATTTTTTTTAAGATATCTTTCTCTTAGCGTGATCAGGCTGTTCTCACTCAATGAAAGTTTTGTCTCCAAGTCTCTCGATCTGGGGGTTTTGGGATTTTGTTCAGTAGTTAAAACAGAATTATTTTTGGCAGATTTTTCTAAAAACCTATCTAACTTTTTTTTCAAAAATCCGGGATCAACACCGATTCTTTTACTCCCGATACCTTTAGCATATTTCGCCCCAGTAAAATATTCTACCATTTCACCATTTTTTAATAAGACAACGAGAGGAAGATTGGTGATATCTAAGTTCAATTTTGTTCCTAATCCGCTCCCGACAAAATGACTTTTATAAAAGTTTAATCTTCCAGAATAATCTTTAACAATTTCCTTTAGTGATGTTTGAAGACCTTCACAAGGCTCACAATTTGGTTTATAGATTTCCACAACCGCCAATCCTTTTAAACCATCTAAATCTTTTTCTTTTAACTCTTTCATTTACAACTCCTTTTTATACAACACCAAATTTCCTAATTTTTTTCAAATATAAAGATTTAGGTTTACTAAAATATAATAACAAGAACACAAGAACATATAATCGAATAATAAAAATGGGCGCGGAGGGAATTTAACCCCCTTCTGCGAGGCTGGAGCTCGCTATTCTAACGTTGAACTACGCACCCTTATTTTTACAAGAGATATTTAATTTTTAAAATTATCCAATTCTCTTAATTTCTTCAATTTCATCACCAGAAATAGCAGCGCCCTTGAATTTCACAGCATAGAGAAGGGCATCTAATACATTGCCACCCCCCAGTTTCACGAGTCCTTTTTTCCAGGCAACATAAACAAGCTCTGCCGAACGTATTATTTTTATATCTTTAAAGAATTTAAAATTCTCTCTCTTAAAATTCACCTTTATACTCATCTTTTTTTCGAGTATCGCTTTAAGATTTTCAGGTTTTTCAACTAAAAGTCTTGCAGTTCTTTCATCTATTACAAGAACATTTGAAATTTTTCTCTCATTTAAAATTCTACTCAAAGCAAGACAGGAAGATTCTCCTTTATCAAGAATATGGATATCTCGTCCACCTCCTTGGAAGGTTGAATTTGCAATTTTTAAAATTTCATCGGCCCTTTTTTTAATTTCTATATCTCTAATTCCAAGAGAATTTGGCATTTCTAAAATTTTTTCATCGAGTAAGGACCCGAGTTTTAAAGCCTCAAGCTCAAATCTTTTTATTTTCATCGGAGTATCAATAATCTCTTTTTTTATCTCAGGAGTTATGAGAAATTTTCCCCTGAATATTTCCTTAAGCCTTTTTATTATTTCAGTAATTCCATTCATTGAAAAGCTTATTAGGGCTCCTGAGTCGAAGATTATTGCTTTTTCTTGGATTGTTTTTTCTGATTGAATTTGTTTTTGTTTTTTTATTAGTTGTGTGATTTGTTGGTTCATTTTAGAAAATTAACCTCTATTATTGGGATTTTTAATTTTTTAGCTAGCGCAATTTCTTCTTTCATTAATCTTCCTTTTCCATAAGTGATATCAACTACTACTAAATCAAAACCTCCTTTTTTCATATCTTTTGTAAATTTTTCTCTGATTTCTTTCCAGCTCATTTTTTTCACATTTGGATATTTCCTTTCAAAGATATATCCTTTTCCAAAGATTTTTTCTAATTTCTGATG
>CAYFUJ010000062.1:0-2125 GCA_964346485.1 Candidatus Woesearchaeota archaeon | reverse complement strand
TTTCTTCTGGAGTTAGCGGAACACCACCTCCGCGTACTACTATAGGGCCAAACCTACCTACTCCTCCTACAGCACCTCCTAAATCAGGAGAAATATCCACGAGCAAAGGAAGTATCTGGAATTGAAGGACGAGAATTATAACTATAAAAACAAAAAATATGATATATCCCTGAACAACGAGAGTCGAAATTGCGGATTTTCTCTCTTTTTTCAATTTTTCTGCTGTGCTTACTGCTTCTGTGACAGCTTCAAGAATTCCCCCTATCTCTCCTCCGCTTCTTTCTGCCTGTCCTATCAGTGTCAGAGACCTCGATATTGTCCTGTTATTGACATCTCTAGAAAAAGTCTGAAGAGCCTTTTCTAAGGGAATTCCCAAGGAAATCTGATTGGCTAATTTTTTTATGTTCTCGCTCAGAACTCCGTAAGGCTTGTCTTTTACGTTGACTATGCTCTTGTTTATCGGCGTTCCTGTCTTGACACTTTCAACAAGATTTCTCGAGAATTCTAAAAACATCTCTTCTTTTTCAGAAGCAACTCTTGTTTCCTTGATTATTGAGAAAACAAAAGGAGCAGCACCAATCAAGACACCTATTCCAAAGATAAAAAAGAAAAATCTTGTTCCGTAGAAGAAAAAGGAGAATATAATAATAACTAGGGAAATTCCGAGTCCGACCCATGTTGTTTTTTTAAATTCCATTTTAACCTTTGGGCTGCTTTATATGTAAAAACGTCAGGAAGAATATATTGACGAGCGAGACCATCATTATCATTACAAAGCTAATCATGAAAGGGCTCAGTGAAATTCCCAAGCCGCTTATTCTCATCATCATCAAAACGAGCATTAAAACCATGGGAGCAGCAATAACAACACTGATATAGATGTCCATGAATGTCTCTGCAGCCTTTAGTTGCCTTTCCATCTCCAGTCTGTGTTCAAAAAGAAGAGTCTGAGACCTTTTTTCAAAAAATTCTGGAAGATTTCCTCCAGATGTTATTGTTGTTGCCAAGCCGTTAAACAAATCAGCAAGTTTCCTGCTAGGGCTGTTGAAAGACCGGTTTCTTAGAGCAGTAACCAAGTCATAACCGTAAATATTTATTTCATTCTGAACTTTTATAAATTCCTTTTCAAGATTAGGATACTCTTTTGTTGCGATTATTATGTTAAAAATCTTGCTCGGCTCTATCATTGAGCCAGATATCGAAGACATATGTATTGCTGCAAAAGGAAGCTCCCGATTAATTTTATCTTCCAAAGATTTTCTTTCAAGAGAGGGATATAGATAAGCAAAAATAAATGTTGCAAGAGGCAAGGCTAATAATATCCAGAAAACTTTTAGGAATCTTATTCCGATATTTTCCTCGACGAGAGTTATAAAAGGAGGAGCTGTTGAGAGACTAAAAAACAGAAAAAAAAGAAGAATAAGAAATGCAACAATTAAGGAAACAGCAGTTGAAAAAAATATCATGGAAACATAGTTTGCAGGAATCAGGTTTATATTTGACTTTATGAGATCTCTGCTCAGCTTTTCAAAATATCCTTTCTTGAGCAGAGACATCGAGGTCTTATAGAAAAATTTGCTTGCAGTTTTGACATATTTACTAGGCTTTTTTTCTTTCTTTTTGATAACTTTTTCCTCTTTCTTTTTTATTCTTTTCAGAGTAAGTTTTTCAAGGGAATCTGGTTTGAATTTTCTTTCCTTTTTCTTAGGAATCTGCCGGGGCCTTGGATAAGTTCCTTTCGGAGTTTTCTGCACACTCTTGATTGGTAAAGCCATTTTTTGAATAGGTGCAAGAGGCTTGGATAAGGAGAGCTTTTCTGCAGAAGCGATTATATCCTGGCCTGTTTTCTGCAGTGGTTTTTTTAAATTTTCAATCTGCACAGAAATCATCCTTTTTTCTTCAGGATCCCCCGTGTTCCTGAAATAAGTAAAAAGAGAAGTCAGCTCATTGATTATTTTCTTTTCCTGCAAAAGATTTTTTCGGATATTTTCAATCGAAAGATTTTTTATCATTTCATGATCTCCAGGATTTTTTTCTGTGCTTGAATAAGAGTTCTCTTTATTTCATTAAATTTTTCGGCATCTTTTTTCTCATAGGCTTTTTCAAATTCCTCAAAAGAAGACTC
>CAYFUJ010000061.1:0-16395 GCA_964346485.1 Candidatus Woesearchaeota archaeon | reverse complement strand
ATTGGTTTTTAAAGATTAGGCAAGATTAGATTTATGTCTTTACAAATTTTCTCATTACAGGATGCATATCCATTGCGTGTTGCTGTGCAATATTCTGGTAGAACTGGAACATAATCATTATTACAAGAAGAATTGCTGTTCCAGAAACTAATGCACCGAGCAGATTAGTGATTGCTGCTAGAAAACCAATTGCAAGACCGCCCATTACTGTCAGAGGCATGATGTATCTGTCAAGAATGCTTTCGAGAATTCTTTCGTCCTGCCGAAATCCTGCAACCTGCAATCCAGATGCAGCAATTTTGTGTGCTTGGCTTTTCGCATCCATTCCAGACGTTTTAACCCAGAAAACAGCAAAAAGCGTAGAGAAAAACATGAAAAACAAGATATGACTTATTCCCTGAATCAGATATACTGGTAAAAATCCTCCCCTAATAATCAGTTCTAAAAGATTTGTTGAGCCAACCCAAAACGCAAGACCTGAAATAGCCTGTCCTTCAATAAATCTTCCTAAGAAAGTGAAATAAGACGCGATTTTCGCACTTCCAACACACTGCTCTGTTATTCCCGCAAGACATGGAGCTGCAGCATTATCAATAATGCCTCCAAAGAGCTGTATGTTTGCAACCAAGGCAGCTGTTAAAATAACAGGAATAACAGAAGTATAGAAAAATGACAAAGGCCATTTAACTCCATATCCACGAATTCTTCCGAAAGATAAGGGAATTTCAACTTTTAAAGACTGAGCCCAGACAACAATTAGAAAAATCACGAGCGTTGCAATTATTGCGCCCACAGCTGATAAAAGCTCTATAGGAAACTGATTTATTATGGACTGTATAACAACAAAAATTTTTCCTGTACACGGGACTGTTTTAAAATTCAAAAGGCAATTTCTTCCCTGCAAATCGAGAAACTGGAAAGCCCCTGTTATAAGTCTCCACGAAACTCCTGCTGCAATAAACAAGCTAACACCAGAGCCAAGCCCCCATTTTTGCGTAAGCTCATCCATATAAAAAATAATTATTCCTCCCAAAATAAGCTGAAATATGAGCAGACCTGTAAATCCTGGTGCTGCCTGAAGCCCTTTCATCAAGACATAAACCAGTGCTTCAAAAATTATGAAAAAGAAAATCAAGAGCTTCTGAAGTCCTTGGAAAAACTTCTTTCCTTCAGGGGTCGTCGTATCTATGTTTAATATTTTTGAGCCTGTAAGAAGCTGCAAAATAATAGAAGCCATTACAATAGGACCTATTCCAAGAGAAATAATACTTCCAAACTGTGTTCCGAGAATCGTAGCTAAGAATTCAAAACGCGCCAGGGCATTTTCTGAAAGTCCGAAAAGAGGTATGTTTGCTAAGACAAAAAAAGCGACCAAAACTATCAGAGTCCATTTCGCCTTTACATTAAAACCCAGCTTTTTCTCGTCAGGCTTTTTTATCTCTGGAATATAGTTGAATATGCTCCTTAAACCAGCCATTTTATTTTTTATTCACTCTTTTCATTTTCTCTTTTGATTTTTCCCAAAATAATCTCTCCACCAGCTTTTTTCACTTTTTCAATCACAGATTTTGAAGCTTCCTTAGCTTTTATAATTAATTTATTTTTCAAAGTATATTCTTTAGAACTGTTGAGGATTTTATAATCCTCAAGGTTTATTTCAAAACCTTTTTCTGTTTTTTTTGCAATTCCTTTTTTGATATATCTCTCAAGACTTGATTCAATATCTCTAAGATTTATTCTTTTTCTCTTGTCTTTCTTGCTTTTCCTGCTAGTGATTCCTTGTTTTCCGAAATAACTGTGGCCATAGCGCTTTGTTATCAGTGTTTTCTTATGGTCAGCTCTTTTTCCAGAACCAGACATGCCAGCTCCTCCTCGATGCCCTGATTTTTTTCTCTTCTTTCTCGCACCTCCTCCATGAGTGCCCATGCCTCTGCCACGCATCCTCGAGAATTTTTTGCGTTTTTTGATTTTCATCTTAAAGCATCCTTTCTATGAGTTCGTTTATTTTTTCCTTATGGTTTCCAAGAACTCCTTTTGGAAAATGCAGTTTACTTTTTATTCCTTTTCGGGGTGGATGCAATCTGAAAAAAGGCTTTAAATTTCCCTTAACATCTTTTCTTCCACGTTTTTCTTTCAATTCTTTATAAGTTTTTTCATTAATCTCGCCAAAAGCTACGAAATTTCTTATTTTCTTGAGCATTCCTAGTTGTTCTTTTGTAGGAGCGAGAACTATACATGAATATTTTCTCCTTAACCTTAACCTATTCAAGGTTTCTTTCAATTTCTTATCAAGTCCAACCTGTCCGTGAATTCTTATGACACAAATTTTTTTCATTTTCCTATTTTTTGATTCGTTTTTTTAAGAGCCTTAAAGCATGCCTTAATGAGATTAAATGTTGTTGTTCTTTTTCCAAAAGTTTTGCTGTAAATATCTTTTATTCCTGCAAGTTTTAGTATTTTCTTTAGCTCTCCGCCAACTACAAGTCCTGTTCCCTGAGGAGCAGGAATCAATACAACCTTACAGCTTCCTTCTTTTCCCTCGACTTTGAAAGGAACAGTATGGAGCTCTGAACACGCACAGTCAAAACTAGAGCACGCTCTTTTGATTTTTATTATATTTAGTTTTGCTTTTCGTATTGCCTTATCTCTTGCAGGAAGAGTTTCTTTTGCCTTTCCAATACTAACGCCTACATGACCATTCTCATCCCCAATAATCGCCATCGTAGAAAAGACAGGAATGTTTCCTTCTTTGGTTTTTTTCTGAGTCTGTCGCCACACTCTTCTTTTTCCTCCTCCGAATTTACCCTTTGCTTGTCCTATCAATATTAAATCTGTCTTAATGTCCAGCAGAAAATCCACAATCTGCTCTTCAAGAATTTTTCTGTTATTGTCAAGAATCTCGTCGATATCCTTTATTTTCCCGTCTTTTACATCTCTTCCAAGTTTTGTTTGTGGCTCCCATGCAGAAATTATCTCTTCTTTTTCTCTTTCAATAGCCAGTTCTTTTTCACTCTTTTTTTCTTTTTCAACCTCTGCTTTTTCAATGATTTCCCTTTCTCTTTCAATCTCAACTTCTCGTTTTTTCTTTTCTCTTTCAGCTTCTTCATCTATTAATTCCTCTGAAGCTTCTTTGATTTTCTCTGCTTTTTTCTCAGCTTCTGCCTCTGAAAGTGTCTTATGGGCTTCCACAGTTTTTTTCAAGGCTTCAAATTCCTTTTTTTCCTTTGTCATTTTTATTGTTTAGTATATTCTTTCCCCTTAAATTTAATGCTTTTTATATAAAAACGAGAATTTTTTTCTGCGTTCAAAAATTTTTTGTAACTTTCTTTTATAGTAGCCCAAACATTATCAGAAAACTCATCAAGATAGTAGATAATTATTTGTCCTTCTATACCTAATTCGAATTTCATCCTAAATTTTATTTTTCCTATTGTTCGAGACCCTATAATATACTCTATACCTTTTTTTTCTAACTTTTTTATTAATCCTTCACTATCTAGTAAATTATTTTTTAATATTGAACTTAAATTTAACTTTCTACTTTTCATTTTTTATTTTTGATTTAATTTTCTCGAGTATTTCTGGGAAGTCTTTTTTAAGATGTTTTCCTTTTATTCGGTCTTCAGGCGGGAAAAATTCTTCTTTGCATTTAATTTCTATTCCAGAATCTTTTAGTCCTTTCAGAAAAGCGAAAGCCCTGTTTTTGTGTAAAACCCTTGTCATTCCAAAGTCAGCAATAGGTTTTTCAAGCTTTTTTCCGAAAATTTTTTTTCCGATTAACAATCCTGTAAGATAAGAAGCAGGAATTGACTTTAGGCTTCCTTTTAGTTCTTTTGGCCATCCGTATTTAATAAGGTCTTTTGAGGTCACCCCTATTTCAACTTTATCCATAGCTTCCCTACTTTTGACATACTGGGCTATGATGTATTTATTCGTTTTCTTAAACACGACTCTGCCAGATCTACTTTTAAGTAATTTGATTCTTTTGGAATAATCTGTCTTGTGTTCTTTTTTCCTTCTTTTTAGCGTTTTCATTTTTTTATCCCTGTTATCAATTCCTTTAGGTGCGATTTACTTCTAAACATTTTGTTTCTTATTTTTTTTCTAAGCTCATTAGCTTCTTTCTTTGATATTTTTCCCTGATTTTTCATTTCCGTGACATATTTTCTCAGTTTCCTTGTGAGAACCATATAATTTTTCTTCCTTTTTTTCATTTTTTTCCTTATGTTTCCAGTGCTTCTTTTCCTTTTTTTCCCAACTTTTTTTCTTCCTTTTCTCTCTTTTATAATTATTGCCCTGTCCTGCTTCAGATCCTTTATATCTTGTTTTGTGATTGCTTCTTTAATATCACTTAGTCTGGATTCCGCAAAAACTATTCTTTTTTCCCCTACACCAAATGTTCTTCTTGCAAGAGCTTTCTTTTTCTTTAGGTTCATTTTTTCTCTTTCTCCTGTTATTTAGTTTTTTCTTTTTTCTCTTTCGGCTTTTCAGATTTTTTCAGGAATTTTTCAATGTTGACATTCTGAATAGGAATTTTCATTTTTTTAGCTTTTTTCGCAATTTCTATTTTTTTCCTCTTTCCGACATTTCCTACAACCAATATTTCATTTTTTTTGGCTTTTTCCAAATCTCTGGGATTGTTTATTACTCTGATATTTTTTCTTGAAGTTTTTTGTTTCTTATATCCTATACTGACAACCTTAGGATATCCTTTTCTTTTCTCCCTCATTTTATTATCTCTTCCTTTTGGACTTCTCCAGACCTGTTTTTTCTTCCTTCCTTTTCCCAATCTGCCGTATCGGTTCCATGTTCTTCTTAAAAATTTTGCCATTATATCCTCCTTCCTGCTTTATTTATTATGAAGATTCCGTCCTGAAAAACCCTCTTATCCCTTTTTCTTATTTTTGTAGCAGTTTCAAAGTTTGCAGCAACTTGTCCGGCGAGCTCTTTGTCGACAGACCTCACTTTTACTATATCTTTATCTACTTCAACTTCAACATTTTTTGGAATTTCTGTCTTTCTTGGTATTTTTTCTCCGAGAAAATTCTTGATTAGAGCCCCGTTATCTTTTATTTCCACGCTAATGGGAAAATGACTGAAACAGATTTTAAGCTGATATTCAAATTTTTCCTGTACGCCCTTAATCATGTTTTTTATATGCGAAGCAATAGTGTTCATGAGCTTCTTTTCTTTTTTTGTCGCTTTTTTGTTTCCCAAAATTATCTCATTACCTTCTTTTTTAAATTCAAGATTATTCGTGTTGAATTTTTTCTCGATTTCTCCCTCAGGTCCGCGAATTTTTAATGTTGTTTCAGCTATTTCTGCCCCGATACCTTCAGGAATTTCTATTTTCTGATAAAGTTCTTTTTTCATTTTAATAAAAATAAGCTATCAAGCTGCCCCCAACCCCCTCTTCAAGAGCCTCTTCATGAGTCATTAAACCTTTATTTGTAGATATGACGATTGTGCCGATATCTCTCGCAGGCAGATATCTTCTTTTATATTTTTCAATTCCCTCTTTTTTCACTGTAAATCTCGGTTTTATTGCTTTACATTCTAGAAAATCCCCGAGCGTTATTTCCACGAATTTATTCTTGAGATCAATCTTGTATTTTTTCACAGCGCCTTTTTGTTTCATTATTTTTAGAATTTCAATTAAAAGTTTTGAAATCCTGTTTATTTTTACAGTTTCCTTCCTGGCTTTTTTTACATTTTTCATCATGTTCAGTGCATCTGCAACAATATCTTGTGACATTTTAACTGTATTTTTTAAAGCCGATTTCTTTTGCAATTTCCCTGAAACATTGTCGGCATAAATTTAGTCCGTATGATTTTATATGGGCCCCGAACCTTCCACACCTTTCACATTTTCTCTTCGCTATTCCCATCTTCCTCTCCTTTGGTTTATTGTGCTTTAGGAATTTCTGTATTTTTTCAGGCTTATTCTTCAATTGTTTTAGAATTTTTTTCCAATTGCTCGCCGTCATTTTAAATATCAAATCCCCACCTTTGTTTAAGTTCATTTATCTTACTTTCAATAGCATCTTCTAAATTAATATCATAAATATTTGCTAGTCTTGCTATAAAAATTAACACATCACACAATTCTTTTGCTAATTTTTGCTTTTCTATTTCCTTATTTCTAATATTTGGTCTATTAAGATGGTTTGCTACTTCTCCGATTTCTTCAATTAAATGCATAAAGGTACTGTTTACATCATGCTCAACACCTAGTTTCCTGTCTATAGAACTGATTATTTCTTCTACCTTTTTTTGAAATTCTTCAATTTCCATTTTAAATGAATTTTGTTTTGAAATTTTCCTCCATGAATTTGATTATTTCCTCACGGGTAACTACTTGTCTTTTTGGAATTTTTCCTCTTTTTATCTTTTTTAATTGAACCCTTTTACCAACTCTCTGAAATACAACTGTAACATCCAATCCTTTGATTCCGATATCTCTCTGATATTCTATTCCAGGGATTTCGATATATTCTTTTATTCCGAACGAGAAATTATTCTCGCTTACCTGGCTTTTTTTAAGAACGTTGTCCAGGGTGGAAAGCATTTTTCTCAGGATCTCCTCCGGATTTTTTCTTATTGTAACGACTGCTCCCACCTCAAGTTTCGGCCTTACTCCCAGAGCCGGAATTCTCTTCCTCGATTTCATCTTTGCAGGAGTTCTTCCTGTTAGGAGTTTTAAAAGCTTAAATCCTTTTTCAAGTTCTTCTCCTGTTCCACCTACGCTCAGCACAATTTTTTCTATTTTTATTTTTCTCATCGGATTTATTTTACTTGGTTCTTTGTTCATTTTATCATCATTAGGTGTTCTATTAAAACATTAATTACCCCTTTACCAACTTTTAATTCAGCCATTTTCTTTTCTTTCTTGATTTTTTTTACAGTTCCTTTTTTCCCGGCGTGTTTTCCTTCAAAAACAAAAGCCTCTAAATTTTCCTTTAAGGGAATATGTTTTTCTATTTTCTTTTCTTTAAGATTAATAAGAACAGAATCATTAATATTATATTTCATATCTGAGAGGAAATTTCTCCCGTCGCTGAGATTTAATTGAACTTTTTTTCCCTTCAACATTTTCTTGCCTATTATTTTTGCTATTTTATACTCTGTTTCTTTTTCTTTTACCTCATTAAGTTCAATTTTTTTGTTTTCTGATAATTCTAACCTATAACTCTTTTTTAAAGGTGTGAGGGTTATCACATCAAATAACAAAACACTGTTTTTCTCGTCATTTACAGGCTTATTATTCAACAGAACCTGGTTCATCTGAATCGCCCTCTTCGCCTCTCTTCTGTTCTGGACTATTTTCAATATATCCCTCAAAACAACCAATACAGGAACCCCTTTTCTGATATTCATTCTTGGCCTGACTACATATTTCGTTCCTTTTCTGTATATCGGCCAACTCTTAGGAGCCAGCTGTCTTTTTAGATGCATTATTTCTTTTCTCCTGTTTTAGTTTCTTTCTTTTCTTTCATTTCCTTTCCCAAAGCCTTGTTTCTTTTCTTGTCCTCGAGATTTAATTCAGTAATCTGGAGATTTGAAGGTCTTAATTTTACATTTACCTTTGAACCATCCTGTTTTTTAATCTGAATCCCTTCTATCTTTACCCTCTGTGCTTTTAACAGCACTTTTATTATTTTTCCTTTTTTTCCTTTAAACTTTCCTCTCAGGATTTTTACAACATCTTTTTTCCTTAAAGGAAGTGATCTTTTTTGATATTTTTTTCTTAGTTCCTTAGACAGATTCACACTCATCAATTTCTTTTTAATATGAAGAGGAGCATTGGCCAAGTATTTTCTCTGTTTTCTCGGCTGTTTGCTCGATTTCCATTTGGTGCTAAATTTTTTTCTCATTTTATAATCTCCTCATACGAGAACTTCCAATAAATTCTTCATCTTCTGGATTTATTTGATTATCTCTGTCCCATAATAATTTTTCATAATATTTATCTCCTATTACATAATGAATTTGATTTCCATTTCCTCTTCTTGCTATTTCAATTAAACATGTTCCAAAATATTTTCTTCTCAACATTTCCATCCATTCCGGATATTTTTCACGGGTTATCGGTTTTGTCTTTCTCATTTTCAATATATGAATGAAGCAATTCTTGCCACAGAAGGCCATCGCTCCATTACCTCCCTTGCCACTGGTCCTTTAATATGCGTTCCCTTTGGGTTTGCCTTTTCATCCTTAAGTATAGCAACTGCATTGTCCTCAAAACCGACTCTTTCACCATTTTTTCTTCTGTAGGTCTTTTTTTGTCGGATTACAACCGCATCAAATATTTTTCCTTTCATTTCAGGATCTCCTTTTCTTATGCTTACCTTTACCATGTCTGCAACTTTTGCACGCCCCTGCCTTCCTTTCCTCCCTTTCCCTTTTTTTACAGAGACGAGCCTGGCTATTTTTCCCCCGCTATTATCAGCCACGACTAGAATTGCCCCGAGATTTAATCCTGCTGTTATTTTTGCCGAGATCGCTTTCATTTTGATGTTTCCCCGCTATCTTTAATTTTCTTGATGACCACAAAATGAATTATTTTGCTTAGAGGACGACATTCCTTGACCAATACAATATCTCCCACATTTAGTTTATCCTCCATGCATGAAGGAAGCCGTGCGTGAATCTTTGTTTTTGATTTTGCATATCTTTCATATTTTTTAACATAAGTCATTCTCTCAAATTCTAAAATGATTCTCCTTGGAAATTTTCTTTGTACTATTCCTTCAAAAGTTCTTCCTCTCATTCTTAGTTTTCCATGGAAAGGACAGTCTCTGTCTTTGCATAAAGCTTCTGCTATTTCTGCTTTTTTCTTTTTTGCTCCAGTTTTATCTGGACGCTTCTCTGCTTTTCCAGTTTTTTCTTTTTCTTTCATTTTTTCTTGTGTATGCTTTTACTCAATCTTCTATGGAATCTTCATCAAAACCGAGTTTGACTAACAATTCTTTTATCTTTTTCTTGTGGTCTCCTTGGAGTTCTATCTTACCCTTCTTATAGGTTCCCCCGCAGGCGAGACTGTTTTTCAGGTCTTTTGTGACTTGCTTTATATTGATTCCACTTCCGAGTCCTGTAATAACAGTTACAATCTTTCCGTATCTCTTCTTGTCTGTCGTAACCTTTATTTTCTGCGAACTTTTCACAATCTGTTCGCATACACATGCCTGCTCTGGCAGGCCGCATTTTGGACATATCTCCATGTTATTTATTGAGCGTGAGTATTTTTGCAATCATTTTTTTAATTTCTTTTACTTTCGGACCGCCTTTTTGCGAGGCGATTTTTGATTTTACCAGTTCCATCTTCAGTTCCTGAAGTTTTTTCTCCCTTTCTTCTTTACTCATTCTTCTGAGATCTCTTGTTTTTATTGCCATTTTTTATTTTCTGTTTTTCCTTGGTTTGCTTTTTGAATTTTTTTCCTGTTTTTTTCCTTTCGCTTTGATATTTTTCCGAATTTTTTCGAGAAACTCTTCACCAATACTTATTCTATCTATTAGAACAGCTTCAGGAGAAAGTATGCTGACTTTCACACCGACTATTCCTGGTTTTGTCTGTGCTGTGGCCTGTGCCCTGTCAACCACTTTTGCAGGATCACCTGTTTTTTTCAAATATCCCTGAGCAAATCTCCATGTTTTTGCTCTTGCACCGGGAAGTTTCCCGCTTAATCTTATTTCAACACCGAGTGCCCCTGCATCTATAATTCTCTGTAGTATTCTATAGGCGATAACTTTGAATTTTAAAGGACCAAATCTCTCAAGATTAAGAGCAATTTCATCCGCCATTATCTGAGCGTTAAACTCTGGTTTTTTTATTTCATCTATTTCTATGTGAGGGTTTTCAAGACCAAATCTTTTTTTCAAAATTTGGGTAAGTTCTTCTATTTTTTCTCCACCTCTTCCGATTATTAAACCCGGTTTGCTGGTTGAAATGATTATCTTTTCTCCCACAGGAGCATACTCTATTTTTACTTTGCTTATCTTTCCTTTTCCGAGGGAATTTCTTACATATTCACGAATAGAAAATTCATCTTTCTTAAACTTGGTAACATTTTTTTCTTCCATTTTATTTTTCCTTTTTTATTTCGACAGCTTTTAATTTAACATGGGTTCTCTTTTTTCTTACCCATCCGAATTTTCCATAAGGCCTTGCACCAATATTTGTAATAGCTTCGGAAATCACCGGCTCTTCTAAGCCATTGTAAGTTGCATTTGCTGAAAGGCTTTTCAGCAGTTTTATGAAATTTTGGGCAGCTTTTCTTGGAAATCTTCCCGACATTATTCCCTTACCTTTCCTGTGGGGAATTTCTCCTTTCATAGAAATCGATTTTTTTAATCTAAGGACCTGCTCAAGGTCTGCAATCGCATTTTCGATTTTTTTATTTTTGATAAACCTGCAGATTGCTGCAGAATCTTTCGTAGACATCGGAAGATTTTTTGCATTGACCATTGCTTCTGTTTTTTTCGGCTTTTTGACTTCCGGCTTTTTCTCTTCTTTAGGTTTTGCTTTTTTCTTAATCTCTTCTTTTTCCTCTGGCTCTTTAGGCTTTTCTTCCTTCTTGATTTCTTCCTTTTTTTCCTTGTTTTTGTTTTCTTTTTCCATTTTATTTCTTAGCCTTATATTTAGTTCCCTTGGTTGCACCAACACCAGACTTTCCGTGTTTGACTCTTGCACGAGTCAAAGAAAACTCCCCGAGCTTGTGACCGAGCATTTCTCCTGTTATATCGACAGAAACAAAACTCTTCCCATTATGGACAAATATTTTCATCCCGACCATTTCAGGAACAATGGTAAGATCTCTCTGATGGGTTTTTACAGACTTATTCCTGTTTATTTTAATTTTTGCAGAACTGACAAAATTTTCAATTTTTTGGAACTGCCGAAGAACATTTCTCCTCTGCTTTGACCTAAGATATTTTGCAAATTCTCTCACATCAAGTTTTTTTAATTCTTCGAGCGTTTTTCCCCTATATGTAAATTCTTTTCTTCTTATTTCCGAAGTTTCCTTTATCATTTTATTTTTTCTTTCCTGTTTTTTTAGGTCTAAGCAAGCCGACTTTTTTTCCAGGCGGAGCATTTCTTTTGGCAACTTTACTCTTTGGATTCTTTCCTCTGCCCGAGCCAAAAGGATGGTCGATCACGTTTACTTTTACAGCAGATGTCCTTGGCCATAACTTACCTTTTGATTTTTTAATATAATATTTTTTTCCTGCTTTGATCAAAGGCTTGTCAAGTCTTCCTGAGCCAGCAATAATCCCGACAATCGCTCTGCATTTTTTATTGAATTTCTTTTCTTTTTTTGACGGCATTAAGACATAAACATATCTTCCTACAATTCTGTTAACGATCCCATAACTTCCAGCACTTTTTATAAAAACTCCGCCGTCACCAGGTCTTGATTCTATATTATAGACAGGTGTTTTTACAGGAATATTCTCCAGTCGAAGAATGTTTCCTTTTTTGACATCTTTTCCCTCGAAATTTATCTTTTGTCCCTCGACCATTCCTCTAAATGCAGGGATATGGAACATACCTTTTTCATAACTCACTTTTGCCAACGGAGCAGAATGTCCAGAAGAATCTATTAATTTAATCACTATGGCTTCTCCTGAAAGCTTTGCAGGATATTTCAGTTCATATTTAAAGGCCAGTTTTCTGACTCTGTAAGTCCCGCTTCCATGCCCCCTCGCTTGTTGAATTATTCTTTTTCCCATTTTACATTATTCCTAGTTTGGTTGCAATATCGAGTGCAGCAAATTGTGGTTTAAGTCTAGCATAAATATACTTCTTGTTTCCCCTAATTAAAGTTCTTATTTTTTCAATTTTAACTTTAAACAGTTCTTCTATTTCTTTTTTTATCTCATTCTTTGTTGCCTCTTTTCTTGTCTGAAATGTCAAAATATTCTGGGACTCTATCATCATGACTGCTTTTTCTGTAACAACAGGTTTTAACTGAATTTTCATTTCATTTCTCCTAATTCTTTAATTGCGTTTTCAGTATAGATGGTTAGTCTTCCAAGACCCCCTTTGGCGAGATCAGAAATACCAAGATTGCCTATTTTTTTTGTTTCGATTGATTTTGTTTTTAATTTCTCTTTATTTCCTGTAACAATCAAAAAACCTGCACTGCTTTTGTATTTTCTTCCTCTTGATTTTCCTTTTCCACTCCTAATTTTCTTCTTTTTCAGTGCAACTTCAAAAAGTTTTTTTCCGAGAATTTTTTTCAGGCTTGCTAAGAGTTCTTTTGTCTTTAACGAGACAATTTTTGATTCAACAACCAAAGGAAGGCTTTCAATATCTTTTTCTGTCAATCTTTCATATTTTGAAGCTATGATTCTTTTGTCTGCGGTTGCGCTTAATGCAGAAGCCATTGCAGTCTTCATCTCTTTTTTGTTTATCTTACTCGTATTGATCATAGATATTATTTTTGGAGGATGAGCTCTTCTTCCTCCCCGTGTAGAAGCAACTTCAGCACCAACCCCACTAAATTGAGAACCTCTTCGAGTCATTATTTTTCTTGGAATTCTTGACCAACCTCTTCCATACTGGCTCTTCCAAACATGACGTCTATGAATCCATTTTCCACTTGCAGAGTGCTGCTTCCCTGCAACAAGAGAAGGAGCATAAGGCTGTTGGATTTTTTTGCTCTCGAGAATCCTAGCAACTAGATCTTCCCTTATTGGCTGGGAAAAAATTCCTGGGAGCTCTATCTCCCTTGTTTTTCTTCCGCTTATATCATGTATTTTAGTTTTCATCCTAATCTTTTTATCTTATAATTTAATTCTTCGGTATTTATAGTGTGTTCATATTGATTATCAAAATTAATCTTTTCTGGAATTTCTACTATTACCCTTGAAGCACAATGTAATAGATTTCTTAAACGATCCTCAATAGTATCTCCTTCTCCTGTAGGTTTATCAAAACCACTTATTATTAATTCATCATCCAAATTTAATTTAGATATGTATTTTTCGATTAATTCTTCACTAGTCTCCCAATTCCATAAAATTTGTTTTTTCATCTTATCTCAATAAATTCATAATTTTTCTTTTCCTGCTTTTTTGTTTTTCTCAAAGGAGCAGTAATTAGCAGCTGTCTTTTTGCAGGACCTTGCACAGAGCTGTTGACAAGAATATAATCTGTTTTCAGATTCCCGAAATTTTTTAGATTTTGAAGCCAGTTTTTGTTTTCAGATTTTCCTATGTCTATTATCTTGTTATTGTATGTGACTCTCGTGAACATTCCGAGCTGTCCTGCCATCGCAACTCTAAAAGTGACTCTTGCAGGATGCCACGGCCCAAGAGTTCCAGGTTTTCTCCTTCCTTTTTCTGTTTTATGAGGTTTGAGTTTTATTCCGAATCTTTTTACAGGACCCTGAAATCCTTTTCCTTTTGTCAATCCTCTCAAATCAACCAAATCTCCTTTTTCAAAAACATTCAAGACAGAAATCTCTTTTCCAAGATTTTCCTTGGCAAAACCGAGCTTTTCACTGAAAGTTCCAGAGAGTCCTATCTCACTCAGGTCAGGAGTTTTTTTTATTCCTGTTTTTTTAATCTGAGAATAACATAAAATTCTTATATCATCAAAACTATTCTCTTCTCCGGGCTTAATGTCTTCAATTTTTCCTTTTTTTATCTTTAATAGCCTTACCTTTCTTTTTAATTCTTTTTCAGGTTTTTCCGCAAGAATTTCTTTGACAACCCTTCCATCTTTGTAGAGCCTGACAGAAAAAATCTTTATTGGCGGGCATTCGAGAATTGTGACTGGAACAGAAATTTTCTTTCCCTTGGTCATAGAATCAGAAGTTTCGTCCTTCACATAAGCAGAAGCCATGCCAGCCTTGTAACAGATAAATCCCTTGAGGTTTTTCTCAGAACTAATAGCATCCCAGTTAACTCTAGGTAAAAATTTACTGGCCCTTTTTCTCGGCCAAAATTGCAAAGATCCTTTCCTTGGAGATTTTCTTGTAGGCATTTCTTATTGATTTAGCGGATAACATTTTATTCCCTGGAATACCGAATAAGATATCAAGAAAAAGAGGGTTTTTAAGGGTTTTGGGAGAGTTTTGCAAATAATAGATTTATAAATAGCGAAATCACTAAAAAACATATGAAATCAGGATTTAAACTTTTAGCAATACCAATCATCTTAATGAGCATGAAAGGGCACAATATAGACTATACCAAACAGCAAGCCCATGAAAGAGGCATCACAAAATATCAAATAAAAATAGAGGATTTATGGAGGAATTTTAACAAAAAAGTAACAAAAGAAAATCTAGAGCAATACATAGAAACAAGCCTTTGTCAATTATATGAAGAAGGCTTACTGTTAAAAGACTATAGGAAATTACGACAAAATTCAGACCCTGCAGAATGGAATAGTTTATACTTAGATGCTGTGAATGAAATGATAAAACAGTTAAATAAATTTCCAAAAACAAAAGACCGAGCTTACTTGAAAAAAGCAATAGCTGCAGGATATACAGCATTAAATATGCAACCATCAGGAGCATATACAGAAAGCATAATGAAAACAATAGAAGATATTATTGAAAAATAGGTTCTCCAAGAGAAAAAAGTAAAAAACAAACTAATCAAACTTCAAATTCTTTTTCTTTCACAGTTTTTTCACCGTCGATTTCAGATTCCCTGATGATTTTTCCTCTTCTTTTTGCAAGTTCTCTTATTCTTGCAAAATCACTCTCTCCTTCAGGCTTTATCAGTTCGTTTATTATGAAATGATGTGTAATTTCAGCTCTCTTGAATTCAGGATTTTCAAAGATAAAATCTTCTGCCAACATTTTGTCACTCGTATTTATTTTGCAGAAACCCGGCTTTGGTTTTTTCTCTCCTTTTGCTTTAGGTTTGGCAGATTTTGGTGCTTTTGGTTTTATTTTTAATTTTGAATCTCCTGCCTCAAAACTAAATGCAAAAAATGCTTTTGGAAATTTATCGAGAAGAGAAATAATTCCATCTCCAGACATCTCACTATCAATAATATATCTCTTGACACCCTGAAACTGCTTTATTTCTTTAAAATCCAGTTCTTCTTTCAGGTCGCTGGTAGAAACAACAGCTCCTGTCACCTTAGCCTTATTATCTCCTAATTTCTCTGCAACTTCTCTGACAAGTTCGTTGGCAAATTCAGGTGTTGTCGAAATTGTATATCCCTTCCCTGATTTTTTAGCATGAATTAGGGCTTTATCTTTGAACTCTCCTTTTCCGAATTTCTGAAATTGAAGATGCACATCTTCATCACACCTGTCCTGAAATATTTTCCTTATAAAATTCATAAATCTATTTGACAAATTTTCCTTATAAATCTTGTGCATTCTGCATAACAAAACTTTATAAATTTCTCCTTGCTTTATTATTCACAACAAAATGGAAGAAAGTTATTTCAGAAAAATCATTACTGCAATTTTGCTAGTTCTTTTGTTAGTCCTGTCTTTCCTTGTTATGAGGCCAATTCTTATCTCAATTATTGTAGCCTTGATTCTTGTATTCATCTTCGCTCCTGTTTATGATTGGATTAACAAATATATAAAAGTAAAAACCATCTCAGTACTTATAATCATCATATTTATACTTGCCATTGTTCTTTTACCATTATGGTTTCTAACACCAATCCTGATAAAGCAGGCTTTTACAATATTCCAAGCAACACTGCAGATTGATTTTGTAACACCTCTTAAATCTATTTTTCCTAACTTGTTCGCTTCAGAGCAGTTTTCTATAGAGATCGGTAATATTCTGGCTTCCTTTACCACTAAAATCACCAGTTCCCTGGTTAATTCTCTTTCAAGAATAATACTGGAGTTTCCCCAACTGCTTCTTCAGCTCACAGTTGTCTTATTTACATTTTTCTTTGTGCTTCGGGACAAAGACAAGGTTATGGAATATGTAAAATCACTCCTGCCTTTTTCAAAAGATGTCGAGGAAAAATTATTGAAATACACCTCGGGAATAACAGCCTCGCTCGTTTATGGGCAGTTTGTTATAGGTATTCTCCAAGGAATCATTCTCGGTATCGGGCTTTTCATTTTTCAAGTTCCGAATGCCTTATTTCTCACACTCCTTGCAATCCTTGCAGGTATTCTCCCAATTATAGGAACAGGACTTGTTTGGGTTCCTTTAGTAATTTACCTTTTCATTTCAGGAAGCACTGTCCCTGCTTGGGGAGTTATCGCTTTTGGTATTATTTCATCATCAATTGACAATTTTTTAAGACCCCTAATAGTCTCAAAAAGAACAAAAATAAATTCGGCAATACTGCTGATTTCAATGGTTGGAGGTTTGTTCTTCTTCGGTATTCTAGGGCTTCTTTTAGGTCCGTTGATAATATCCTACCTTCTGATATTGCTGGAAATCTACAGG
>CAYFUJ010000060.1:0-11169 GCA_964346485.1 Candidatus Woesearchaeota archaeon | reverse complement strand
TTATATTTTTTATTTAGAATTTTAAAGGCTTCATGTAAATCATTTCCTCCTTTTATATAAAAATCTCTTCCAATAAAAGAAATTCTGATGGGGTCGGATTTTTTTCTTTTTTTCCTTTTTAATTTATTGGTGTGCCATGCTAAATAAACTGTTTCTATTTTATGTTCAAATCCTCTACAATCGACATTTTCAAGAAAACTTTTTTTTGCAGCTTCACTTTGAGGAATTATCTTTTTACAATATTTTGAGGATAAGAATTTCCTTATTATCTTTTGCATTAAAGGGTTTTTTAAGCTATTCCAATTAAGACCTGAGAAAGCAGCTCCGGATTCTATATCTACAATCCAAGGTTTTTCATTTAACAGTAGAATTCCTCTTGTTGAATGAATTAAATCGCAATCTTTTGATTCTGGATAATGTTTCATTCTCGGAATCCCAAACAAATGTAATTTTTGAATTCTTGCTCTTTTTTTTCTTATTTTATCGTCATTATGATCCCCTTTTGGACGAGAAATTTTATATTCTACATTTTTTGGAGGAAAATTGATTATCTCGTCAAATTGTGGATGAACTCCTGGATTAAAGAAAACTTTTAATTTTTTCATAGGGCGAAAAATCAAAAAAGGTTTAAAAAGATTGTTGTAATACCAAAAATATGGTCATTAAAAAAGAAATATCAATAATAATTCCAAAATATAAAATAAATAAAGAAATTTTTACTAAATTGAAAAAATATCTTCATAGGAATGCCAAAAATATAGAAATAATTGAGATTGATGGATTGGGTGGACTAGCACACGCATATAATTTAGGAATAAAAAAAGCCAAGGATATTATAATAACAATTCACCAGGATTGTGTTCCCTTAGAAAATAATTCCATCCAAAAGTTAATAAAACCTTTTGAGAATAAAAGAGTCATTATGACTTATTCTTGGATTTTGGATGATGAAACAAAAAAACAATATTTTCCCTTCCCTCCAGATGGAAAATTTGTTGCTTATAGAAAAAAGGCCCTAGAAAAATGCGGATTATTTAATGAGAAAACTTTTTTTACTGGTGGAGAGGATGTGGATATTTGGTTAAAATTAAAAAAAATAGGAAAAATAACTAAAGTAAATACCGGAATTAGACATATTCATCAAGGATATCTTGGAAATAAAACATTAGAAAAGAGAAAACAGAATGGAAGTATAAATGGGTGTTTATTTAGGGTTTGGGGAGTAAAAAATCCAAAATGGTTAAAAGCATTAATTATGTGTTTTGTATATCCTTTTAGTTATGGAAAATATTTTATAAAAGCATTCATAAATAAAAAACAAGATTATAGGAGGCAGGAATGATTAGAAAATTAAAAGAAAAAAGAAGAAAGTATATTTTATCAAGGCCTCTTCCAAAATATAAAAAGATATTTTCATTTTTGCCGAAAAAAGGGGTTTTTTTGGATGCGGGTTGTGGTAGAGCAGAACTTTCAAAATATATCTTGTCCAAAAATCCAAATGTAAAATTGATTGGCTGTGATACAGGCATCAAGCCAGAATATAAAAATAAAAATTTTAAATATTATCAAGTGAATTTAAATCGAGGATTTCTATTTAAAAAAAAGTTTGATGTAATAATTTTTGCAGATGTTTTAGAACATTTAAAAGAACCTCAAAAAATATTGGCGCAAGCATCGAGATATACAAACAAATTTATTATTTCAATACCTAATCTTAATTTTTTTATGTATAAAATATATCCAAAACTAGAAAATCCTCCACCAGGAGAATCTCAACATCTTCATCATTGGAAATTAAAAGAATTCTTAAAGTTATTGCCTTCAAATTTTAAAATTATGGGAAAAAAATATTGTGGTGATTTTCCAGAATTTAGATGGACCCATAAATTATTCCCTAAAAGTAATTTTTTTAATCAAACATTGATTTTGAAGATAGTTAAAAATAAATGAAAAAGAAAAATAAAAAGATATATAAAAAAGATTTTTGGGATCAACAAATAAAAGGATCTTTCGAATCTGCAAATGAAATCGTTCCGATCGTAATTAATCTAGTTAATCCCAAATCAGTCATAGATGTTGGATGTGGAACTGGAACATGGGCAGATGTATTTAAAAAAAAAGGTGTCAAAAAAGTTACCGGTATTGATGGTAATTATGTAGATAGAAAAAAACTGTACTTGAAGGAAGAAGAATTTATTCCAAAAGACTTAACCAAACCTTTAAAATTAAAAGAAAAATTTGATTTAGCTATTTCCTTGGAAGTTGCCGAACATCTACCGGAGAAAAGTGCAGAAATTTTTATTGATAGTTTAACAGGGCTCTCTGATATAATTCTATTTTCTGCTGCAATACCCTATCAAAGAGGAACAAACCATATAAATGAACAATTTCCAGAATACTGGATTGATAAATTTAAAAAGAGGAATTATCTGGTTATAGATTGCATAAGAAAAAAAATCTGGAATAATCCAAAAGTATATTTTTTCTATTCTCAAAATATCCTTCTCTTCATCAAAAAAGAATGTTTAAGAAAGAATGCTAAGTTAAGAGGAAGATATGAAAAAAATAAAGACAATATGGTCTCTGTAATTCATCCAGAAAACTACCTTATTAAAGCAAAAAGATTACAAGAAATAAAAGATCTAATCCCTTTTAAAAATTTGCTTATGCCTATTTTTAAATTATTTTATTCTTCATCTTAAATATCAAATATCCTAAGTAGAGATAATAAATAAAAGCAAATATAGCAAATTTGATCACAAGATCTCCTTCCTTCCAAAATTTATTTTTATATAAAACCAAGAAAAATGCAAAAACAGCGAAAGGAAAGGCAGATAAAATTGGAAAATGCTTCCTAATCTTCACCTGTATTGGAAAATTGTCTCTATTATAGTGAAATTTTTCAAATTCACCAAAATCTCTTAATGTTGCTTTTGCTTGTTGAATAGCTGCATTCTGTAATGCTTGTTTTTTGAAAACCCCCCACCTAAGCGCAGAACCCCTGGGAGGTTTATGTTCAAGTTTAAGATTAGTTTTAATAATATTCCCATTAATTATTGGTTCTCCCCAATTCGGAAAAGAGATAAAAGAAATTTTTAATTTTCTATATAAACAGGTTTTTCTTGGCCAATTCCCTGTAATATATCTATCTTTATCCCAAAATGGCCAGATAAAAGAATAGGCATCTGCATTTTGATTTTCAATTAATTTCCTTATGTTTTTCCTTAAATCTTTTGACAAAAACTCATCGCCATCAATTTTTAATACCCATTCATATCTAGCTTTTTTATATAAGAATACTTGGTGTGCCTCTGAAGATCCTTTGTGAGGTCTTACAAAAAAATTTTTTGTATATTTTTTACAAATATTTAATGTTTTATCTGAGCAGGGCCCATCATGGACAATAATTATCTCATCAACTACGTCTTTTATACTTTCTAGACATCTTTTAATTACTTTTTCACTATTATAAATTGCTAAGACAGCAGAAATTCCGTGTTTCATCATTGTTTTATCGCCTTTATATAAATATGGGCATCACCTTTTCTCGTGAATCTCCCTCTCTTAATCCCTTTTAAAGTGAATATCTGCACGCCCTCTTCTATTTTATCGAAACCAGCTTCTTTGAGAACTTCTTTCACGTCTTCTTTGGTCCAACCACTCTTATGTTCATCCCCAGGCCATCTCTGCCACCCATAAAAAGTAGCCCATATATGATGTGACGGAAAAGGATTTTTTTCAGACATTCCATGAGTTAGATTATAGAGATATGCCGACCATACTTTCATATCAGGAACATCAAATAAAAATACCCCTTTTTTTTTCAAAAGCTTATACATATGTTTCACAGTTTTTTTAAAATCTTCGTATCTAAGGTGTTCCATGACCCCTAATGCAATAACTTCTGATAAGGAACCTTCTTCTAGGGAGATCTCCCAAGGATTACATGTAAAATCAAGTTCAACTCCTTCTATAGGGGTTATATCTTGATGTAAATATTCTGGGGTTGGTCTTTTTCCACAACCCAATTCTAATTTATCTCTCATTTTACTTTTCTTTTGAAATAATTTAAAGTTTTTATTAAACCTTCGTCCAACAATGTTTTCGGCTTCCATCCTTTTTTTTGTAATTTAGTTGAATCTAATATGCATTTTTTTAAATCTCCTAAGCGTTCATTTACATAAATGGGCTCTAATGATGAGCCTGTTATTTTTTTTATTTTATCAAATATCTCTTGTGTTGTGATTCCAATTCCAATACCAACATTATAACATTCGTTATCCCCTTGCTCTATTGCCCAAAGATTGGCATCAACAACATCATTTACAAAACAATAGTCCCTTACTTGGGTGCCATCTCCAAAAATTTTTGGGCGTTCATTATTTAACAATTTATCTATAAAAATTGCCACAACCCCCGCCTCTCCTTTGGAGTCTTGTCTAGGGCCATATATATTTGCATATCTGAAACTCGTATATAACAATCCATAATTCTTATTATATAAAGAAAGGTAATGCTCCACCGTATGTTTTGAAACTCCATAATGAGTTAGGGGGTTTATAGGGTGATCTTCATTCATCAGCAGAGATTTTAAATTCCCATAACTCGCTCCCCCAGAGTTAGAATAAATTATCTTCTTAACATTGTATTTTTTACATAATTCAAGCAGAATAATAGACCCAATTATATTGATTTTTGCATCTTCTATAGGGGTTTTCATTGATTTATTAGGGCATGATTGTGCAGCCAAATGAAACACAATTTCTGGTTTTTTTTCTTTAAAAATCGTTTCAAAATTTTTTTTATCTGTTATATCTAATTCACAAAATTTTGCTTTAGGATTAATATGCTCTTTTTTCCCAGAGGAAAGATTGTCAATAACTATTACCTCATGCCCACATTCTATTAATCTATCCACTATGTGACTACCTATAAATCCTGCCCCTCCTGTAACTAACATTTTCATAGAAAAATAATTTAATAAAGACTTATAAATTTATTGTGTTCAAATATATTCTGGAAATCTATTTCTTAAAAGAGCAATAACTCTTCTTGCTTCTTGAGGATTTGAAGGAAAATTATCTAAAATTTCTAATAATCCAAATTGCTCAAATCTCTTTTCCCAATAATTATCTAAATTTTCTTTAGTTCTTTGTAAATATCTCTGTGTTTCTTTTTTATTTCCTTCTTTTTGATGTGCTAATGCAAGAAAAAAAGGAATATCTGAATTTAGAGAATAAGTTTCATTAAGAACATTTAACCATTTTATAAGTTTTTTAAGATCTCCTCTAGGTCCAAGATTCTTATTTTGTGCGAAATTTCTAACAAAATTAAATGTAAACCAAATCTGTTTTAATTGTTCCTTAGAAGGAACTTCATTTAGGGGCAAGTTAAAAACTTCTGGTCCTTCTACACTCCTCATTTGGGAAACTATTTCCATTTTTGAAGAGGATTTTACAGGAATAAAATTCTCACTGATTTGCTCTTTATCTTCTTTTTTTTCTCCAAGTGACTGATAAATTGAGAACCCAGACCAATCTGAATTCATTTCTCCAGAAAAATTAAATGTTTCTAACACTTGCCCAAATGTTTCTCCTGGAAATCCTATAATATAATTTAAAGATACAAATAACTTAGGAAATTTTTGAAGTCTTCTTGAAAAATGCCTAAATGTTTTTAAGGTTCCTGGTTTTCTTATTGTTCTCAAAATTTCTGCATTTCCCGATTCCACCCCTACCTTAAATCCTAAACAATTAGAATTACTTATAGCCGCTAACAACTCTTCGTCTAGAGTCGCTGCAATCATTCCATTTTGGGCAGACCAGGTAAGATTATATCTTCTTCTATTAATTTCTCCTAAAATTGTTTTAAGTGTTTCCTTGTCATATGCAAAATCATCGTCCAACCATTCAAGATGTCTTATTCCCTTTTCATAAAGGTAGCTAATCTCAGATAAAACATCATCAATACTTCTTGTCCGAACTCCCTTCCCCATATAATCTCTAACAGTGCAAAAATCACAGTTCGCTCTACAACCCCTATTAAGGAGAAGCGTTGCAAAAGGAGTATCGTCTCCGGCCATTCTTGAGAAAGGGCCCAAGGTCCCCACTTTATGATATTCTTTAGAGGGCGCTAATTCGTGTTCCTCAATTAAATCTCCTTCAAGGGTTACTACATCCAAATCTCCCTCTGTTTCTTCTATTCTCCCGTTATATTTAAAAATGATTCCTAGAGTAGGTTTATTTTCTTCATCTTTATACAAATGATCTAAGAGATAATTTAATTTATTTTCTCCCTCTCTTTGAATTACGAAATGGCACAATTCTTTTTCTAATAACCAATTTGCTTCATAGGTTGCGTTCTGTCCTCCTGCTATTATGACTGACTTTGACCATTCATTTTTCAGAAAATCCAATATCTGTAAGAAATTTAATCTAGATATATCAAAAATATTAGAAACACCTATAATAGAAGGGTTGTGTTCTTGAAGATATTCTTCTAATATTGACATCCAAGTGTTAGAATCAAATGATTCACCAAAGTTAACTCTTTTTAAAAATTCATAATTCATATCTAATATATTTACGTCAAGACCTCGTGGTCTTATCGCTGCAGACAAATATTGTAACCCTGTTGGAGGATATACCTGATACCCTTTATTCCTAGCTATTTTTTTTTCAAAAAAATTAAAATTGATCTCTGGTATCTTCACAAAGAGCACCCTTTCATCTAATGAATACTGTTCTTTTAATTTATTACAATAGTCTTTCAATAAGGGATTCTCAAGGGTATCTCTTTCCATTAGATTGTAAGGATGGCCCTGGATTTATAAGTTTTGTTGTGAAAGACCAGGATCAACAAATTTTATTGAGGATTTTTCTTAAAAAAACTATATAAACAGCTCTTCCAAATATTATTTATAAAATTAAGACAAATACAATGAAAAAAGCTATTTTTCTTGATAGGCATGGTATAATAAATAAAAAGGCTAAAGAGCACGAATATATTACCTCTTGGGAAAAGTTTGAATTTTTACCGGGAGTATTAAAATCTTTAAAAAAATTATCAAAAACAGATTATAAAATAATAATAATCACAAATCAAAGAGGAATTGCCTGCAGAAAAATGTCTGTGAATGATTTAAAAGAAATTCATAAAAAAATGGTCTCAAAAATCAAGAGTGAAAAGGGAAGGATTGACAAAATTTATTTTTGTCCCCACAATATAGGAGAATGTAATTGCAGGAAACCACTTCCGGGATTAATAGACAGGGCCTCCAAGGAAATCGGTATTAATTTAAAACAAAGTTGGGTAATAGGAGACTCTTTATTGGATATTCAACTTGGAAAATCAAGGAAATGCAAAACAATTTATATTGGAAAAGAAATCGGACAGAACATTTTCGCAGATCATGCTGTAAGAAATCTGGAAGAAGCGACAAACATAATTTTGTTTCATAAGTTTTAAAAAGATCCTCCATAAATAGAATATATGATAATTAGTAGGACCCCCCTAAGAATAAGTTTCTTCGGAGGAGGAACCGATCTCCCTTCTTTCACAAAAAAGGAATTCGGATGTGTAATTAATACTTCCATAAATAGATACGTATATTTAGTGCTTCATGAATCATTTGATAATTTACACAATATAGCTTATAGTAAAATTGAACATGTGAAAAAAGCAGAAGATATACAAAACACAAGAGTTAAGGAAATTTTTAAAAAATTAGATATATCCAAGGGATTAGAGATTCACTCAATTGGAGAGGTTCCTGCAGGAACTGGCCTTGGCTCAAGCAGCTCTTTTACGGTAGGACTTTTGAATTTATTATATACTCATAAAAATGAGATTGCCTCACAAAAACAATTAGCAGAAGAGGCGGGTGAGATTGAGATAGATATATTAAAAGAACCTATAGGAAAGCAAGATCAATATGCTGCTGCCTTTGGAGGAATGAATTTTATAAGATTTAATCCAGATGGGACTGTAAAATTAGAAAGAATAAAAGCTAAAAAAGAAACTTTAAATGAGATAAATAAAAGAATTTTAGTATTTTATCTGTCAAAAACGAGGGATGCTTCAGAAGTATTGATAAAACAAAATTCCAATGTTTCTTCAGACGAAGAGAAATTTAATGTGATGAAAAAAATGAAAGAAATTTGTTTGAAAATGAAAGAAGAATTAAATAATGATAAGATTGATAATTTTGGAAGAATGCTTCATCAAAGTTGGTTGTATAAGAGGAGTTTAGCTAAAGGAATTTCTGATCCTAAGATAGATGAGATATATAAAAGAGGTTTGAAGGCAGGAGCTACTGGTGGGAAAGTTTTGGGGGCTGGTGGTGGTGGTTTTATATTATTTTACTGTGAGCCAGAAAGACAAGAATCCTTAAGAAAAGAATTAAAAGAATTAAAAGAACTAAAAATAAAGTTTGGTATGTGGGGGACAAAAATAATCTATTTCCATGATCAATAATTTTTTAAATTATGGAAATTAATTTAGATGATGGTAGAAGACATGATAACATCTTATTTAAAAGAATGGAAAGAGATTCTATCTAAGTTTGAAAAAGATAAAATACGGCAATTAGTGAATAAAATAATGGAAGCAAACAAAAATGACAATACAATCTTTTTAATTGGTAATGGTGGAAGTGCTTCTACTGCTTCTCACTGGGCATGTGATTTGGGAAAGGGAACAATTAAAGATTTGAAAGATAATAATGAAAAAAGATTAAAGGTTATTTGTCTCATCGATAATGTTCCTCTTATGACAGCATATGCTAATGATTTGTCTTATGATGAAATCTTCTCTGAACAATTAAAGAATCTCGTAAAAAAAGGGGATTTATTGATAGCTATAACTGGCTCTGGAAATTCTAAAAATATAATCAAAGCGGTTGAAACAGCAAAAGAATCAGGAGCTTATGTTTTCTCGCTGCTTGGATTTAATGGAGGAGATGTTGTTTCTTTATCTGATAATAGTGTCATTATTCCTTCAAAGAATTATGGAATAATTGAGGATTTCCATTTAATGATTGGTCATTTGGTGACTGCTTCAATAAAAAATGAGAATAATTATATTAGTTAAGTATTAAATAACTATCTTCTCTTGGGAATCTGCTTGCTACGGTTAATATGGTTACTCCCTTAGAAATAAAATAATTTCTTTAATAGTGAATAAAAAAGAGAAAACCCTTGTTATCTTAGAAGGTAATAACAATATCTCTCATTAAAACCTTATTCATTATCTCCTTAAAACCAACCCTCCTAAATAAATCCCTTGACTGATGATTGTAGCAGTTCCTGCACCATAAACAGCAGCAAGATGTCCGTATGGAAGTAGAGAAGTTATGAGAATATAATTAAGGAAAATATTGAGAATCGTTGCTATGAGTAAAATCTTGGCAACTGTCTGTGGTTTGCCTTGAGAAAGATAATATGATTGATATATCGCTATTATAGGAACTGCAAACAAAAGCAAAGAGAGAAGTCTCAAGATATTTGTGGCCAGAAGATATTCCTTTCCATATACTATCAAAATAACAAAATAAGCCAGAATTAAGGTGGCTAAAAATGCTCCTATTGAAAAAAGAAAAGTTATTCTTATTGATTTCTTGAATCCCTGCTCAAGTTTTTTTCCTTTTAATCTGCTGAATATTGGCAGAACAACTATTGCTGCAAATCCGATTAAGGTTGTCAAAGCTCCGATTAGACTAAATGAGGCTGTATAATAACCGATAAATTCTGGTTGTACAAAATGACCCAGCATTACTCTGTCAATATTCCCAAAAAATACTCCTGAAAGAATAAGTGTGGCTGTTGCAAGAAGGAATTTATTTATAAGATTCTTTTGTTTTTTCTGGAGTTTGTTTGTTTTTTCAATTTTCAATTTTTTAAGATAAATTTTCTTCATATCAAAAAACAAGAATAAAGAAGTAATAAATAAAGAAAAGGCTAAGAAGAGTATTATTAACATTAAATTGACTTGATCAGAAAGAGAGTATTTTATTGCAAAAATCACTGCTAATGGAACCAGGATAATTCTGGAAATCTGAAATATAATTTCTCTTTTGAAAACAGATTTAAAATAATTAGATGCCTGGAGCATTGATTGTAAAAATCCCATTATCTGGATGAAAACTATATATAATGCTCCTGCAAGCAATGCAAGGAATATTGGTTTTTGATAAAAATTGTTAGATATATAGTTTGCTAAAATCAATAAAAGAACAGCAGAAAAAAAGACCAGGACGATCTTTATTTTTCCAAGATATAATAAATGAGCTTTTAATTTTCTTCTTTTTTTGCCGAGTTCTTTTGCAAGAAATCTTATTATTGTCTGATTTATTCCTAATTGAGATACCGCACTAAAAATTAAGATTGTTGAAAGTGCTAAACTATAAAGACCAAACATCTCTGGCAAAAGAAGTCTTGCTAGAATAACTGTAAATATGAACGAGCCTAATTTGGCTGTAAGATTTGTGGAAAACTGATAAAAACTATTTTTAATCACCAATCCAGTGGTTCCTGAAAAATCTTTTTTTAGAATTCTTCTCCAAATGTCTTTTATATCTGATTCTTCTTTTTTTAAAAAATCCATAGTAAAAAGAGATTTTTTGTGTTTTTATTAGTTGTGAAATAAGGTATTAGAACTAAAAAGTAATTCAATCTTCCATTTTTTATTATAGATTACATTAATTTCTCTGTCCAGGTTTTAGGTGTCTTTTCATTAATTATCTCTATGCTTAAATGATAATTAAATTTCTTAGGCCCTCTTTCCTTGATCCATTCAACCATCTCTACTAATCCATCCCGAAGACCATAATGTGTTTTATACTTTAAAAGTCTCCGTGCCTTGTCTGCACTACAATTAGCATCTTTGACTTCTTGTGGTCTATCTGGGAAGTATCTTGGTTTTAAGTCAAAACCAATTATTTTGGCAATGATTTCTGCTAAACGATTTATTGTAACAAATTCCTCATCTGGCCCTATATTGATTGTCTCTCCAATTATATTTTTCTGTTCTACTAATCTTAATAAAGGAGGAAGATCATCTTTTATAAAGGAAAGGCATCTTCGCTGATTTCCACTCCCATAGATTACTGGCTGTTTTCCATTCAACATACTGTTTGCAAAAATGGCTGCAACATTTCTAAATGGATCATCA
>CAYFUJ010000059.1:0-1768 GCA_964346485.1 Candidatus Woesearchaeota archaeon | reverse complement strand
GAACTATACCATCGCTAACAGGACAACAAAATAACCAATAAGGTAGTGCAAATAATAATAAGACGATAATTACAATTCCAATAATCAAATAAAATTTTTTCATACTATCGCTTTTTCTTTTTCACCTTATCGTAAATCCAAGGAATTAAATAAAAGATTTATGGACCTCCTATATAATCCTTAGTGCAAATAATAAAATCATGAGAAGAAGTGTAAGGATCTATTACACAAAAAACATGGATTGAACGACTATGGGTAGGTGCAGTAATCCATTTGTGTCCAAATTGTTTTCCGACTAACCATTTTTCATTATTTTTCAATCTACTTCTCCAACTATAAAAAGTTAAATTACAAGAAAAATTATTGTCTGAACAATAAGTCATTAATCCATCCATTTTTTCATTTAAACTTTCTTCACAAATTTCTTTAGCTTGTATAGAATCAATTGTTACAGGCAACTGTATAAAATCAGAAACATTAAGAATAAAATAAGGTACTTCATTTATGGATAAAGAAAAATCTGGAGGAGAAAGGTATCCACTAACACGAACATAACTTCCTTCTTCAATGTTTTCTAATGGTTTGTCGAGTTTGAAGAGTCTACAACCTTTTTCTGTGTGTGGATCATGAATCTGAACAAAACATATTTCATTCGCTGTAGGATAACGTGAACCAAGTAGTTCTTTTGGCAGTTCTGTCTTAACCCATTCACATGAGCCATTATAAACACAACAATCCTTAGTCGTATTATACGTACCAGCATCAAGATTATAAAATGTATTTTTTACATTTTCTGGGCAACCAAAAGTTTTGAAATTATAATATATTAAATCTTCCGTAACATTTTGCTTTTTTCGATATATTATTCTACATTGTTTGTCTGTCATCCACTCTAAACAAGGACGTAGTTTATAAAGTTCTGTCAAATTATTATTTTGCGGTTCATATTTTCCAACAAACGTGATTAATTGATTTTCATTTAAATATGAAGTTGTTGGAATAAAATCTAGGTCTCTCGTACAATTTCCTTCTCTAAGTGTTTCGTAAATAGGTTCAATTGTTTCCGTTTCTTCTGGTTCTTGTTGAGATTTCCATAAACCTGTTGTTTTGCATATATTATATCTTGTTAATATATTTTCACATACTTCTTTGGCTTGATTTATTATTTCTTCTTTAGGTATCGGTGGTATATACTCTTCTCTAATATTTGGCTTAAGAAACATTGGGATTCGAAAGTTTTCATCTATATATCCACTTTCTTTCCATATTTTACACTGACCATATAATCCCATATCTCGTGCAGAAACAAAAGAACAATTTAGATAAATAAATGTTGATACGATTATCACTGAAATAATAATAATAATTCCGACAATCCAATAAATCTCCTTCATATCTAAAATTATACAAAAATCAGGATTTAATGGTTAAAGAAAATATAATTTTGTCGGACTTTATTACGTTGTAATATCTAAAAATCAGTTAACTATTTAAATTATATTAAATAAAAGCTTTTATTCAAAAGTTAAGGAGAGATTGTTATGGAAGAAGAAACAAAAAAAGAAGAAGCAGTTGGAGAAGTCAAACCAGAAACTAAGGAAGAGACTGCTAAAGAGGAAGCAACAGAAGTTAAAGAAGAAGCTAAAACTGAAGAAAAAACAGAAGAAGAATAATATTCTTCTTTCCTTTTTAATTTTATTTCTCAACCTCTTTCCCAAAACCAGCAAACTATCTCAACTTCTTGATCACAACGAGCGAGACTACCCTC
>CAYFUJ010000058.1:0-13215 GCA_964346485.1 Candidatus Woesearchaeota archaeon | reverse complement strand
TGCCTTATTCTCTTCATGAGAAAACAGCTCTGGCAAGCGCGGTTCTGCTTCCTGAGGAACTCAAAGATTTTCAGCCAAAAGATGCAGACCCTTTGAAAGCCGAGATAAGAAATTTTATGCCTGATGCAGAAGAAGGAGAAGCAACAGAACTTTTGAGAGAAGCCTTGGACTGGTACAAGCACAAAAAGCCAGAAGAGCAGGAAAAAACAGAAAAGACAGAATTTAAACCTATTCAGATATCAGAATTCTCAGAAGAAATTTTTCCTCCAACAATAAAAAAGATTCTTCAGGGAGTAGGAGATGGAAGAAAGAGGTCGCTTTTCATTCTCATAAATTTATTTCGGTCGCTCGGTATGAACAGGGATGAACTTGAAAAAAGAATTTACGAATGGAATGAAAGAAATTCAGTTCCTCTGAAAAAAGGCTATGTCAAATCCCAGCTTTTGTGGAGTTACAGGAACAAGATAGTTCCTCCCCCAAATTATGATAAGGAATATTACAAAGGAATAGGAATAATTCCCACAGAAGAAGAACTGAGATACAAAAACCCTGTCAGTTATGTCATAAGAAAGAGCAGGCAAAAAAATATCCAGGAAAAACCAAAACGCCGTATAAAAAAGAAACTGGACTAAAGATAATTTTAAAAATAAGTGTTGACTTTAGATACTATGACAAAAAAGAGGATACTCGGAATATTTATTATATTTTTGATTCTCCTGACTTTTTCCTTACTGCAGGCCCAGGAAAACTCCACAGAAGAGCAGGAAAAAGTCGATAAGGCATATTCATGTTTGAATGATAAAGTAGAAGGAAATTGTGATTCTCTTACGACAGAAGAAAAAATCTTTTCTCTTTTTGCAATTAACAAATGCAAAGCAGAATTAGTTGACGATTCCTCTAATGAAGAGTGCTGGCCTGCTGAGAATTGCAAGCTAAAAACAACAGCACAGGCAGTTCTTGCTCTTGATAATGTGGGAACAAATACCGATGAAGCAAAACAATGGCTCCTTGCCCACAGAAGAACACCTTCTGAACTCATATGGTATCTTCAGATTGAAAGCAGTAAGCAGACGACCTGTACTATTGGATATACAGGATTTTCAGGCACTATAGATGTAGGAGAAAATAAAAAAATAAGTAGAGATGCAGGACAATGCCTTTCATTAGCACAGGACGATTATTGGCTGGAAATATCTTCTCTTTGCTATGACCAAGAATTTACTATCTCTTGTGACCAGGATTTTTCTACAACTCTTTTGTTTCAAGAAAAAGGTTCTTCTACAATTCATGTTTTTCAGGGAACTTCTTCTGCTGCAGCAGGAGGAACAAATATTGAAAAAGTTGAATCCTCTTGTTTTAGAGAAGGAAACCTGGCAGGAAATCCTTGTAATTATGAGGGAAGCCTTTGGGCAGCTCTTGCACTGGATTCGTTAGAGGAAGAAATATCTTCTTATCTTCCTTATTTAATAACCTTAAGAGAAGACAACGATGAATTTTTGCCAGAAGCATTTTTATATTTAATAACTGATGATATAGAGTACCGTGATTCTTTGCTTTCAAAACAGAAAAAAATTGGAGATCAATACTATTGGCAGGAATTATCAGACAAATATTATGATACAGCACTTGCGCTTTTTCCTTTTAAATCCGAGACTTTTATCGAAAAAACAAATTCAAAGAATTGGCTTCTTGAAACCCAGGATGAAAATGGATGCTGGCTGGGCAATACGAGAAATACCGCATTTATCCTTGCCTCTGTCTGGCCAAGAGATTTTGTAAGGGAAAACGGAGAAGTATTGGATTGCCTATCTGTAGGATATTATTGTGTAAATGAAGGAAGCTGTGAAGGCCAGATTTTTTTAGAATATTATTGTCCAGGCATATTAACTGAGTGCTGCACTCTTCCACCAGAACAACAAACATGTGCTGAAAAAGATGGAATAATCTGCTCTTCCAATCAAATATGCAGTGGTGGAAATAAAGTAAGTGCTGCTGATACAGATAATTGTTGTATCAATGGAGGAAGCTGTCAAATATATGAACCAGTTATTTCAGAGTGCGAGCAACAATTAGGGACCTGTAGAATGTCTTGTTTAGATGATGAGGAAGAAGTATTTTATGATTGTGAATTTTCAGGAGATGTCTGCTGTGTTCTTAAAACAACACCTGGAAAATCATATGTCTGGATATGGATTTTGCTGATCCTGATCGTATTAGTTGTTATAGGAATAATATTTAGAGATAAGTTGAGAAATCTTTGGTTCAGAATAAAATCAAAAGGTAGACCCGGACCAAAACCAGGTCCTCCAAGAAGACCTCTAGGGCCACCACATTATCCTATAAGAAGACCAATAAGAGAAAGAAGAATTCTTCCTTCATTGCAACAACCCGTAATGCCTGGAAGAGCACCTTCCAGATCCCAGAAAGAACTTGACGAGGTTCTCAGAAAATTAAAACAAATGGGAAAATAATTTCAATCTAACAAAATTTATTAACCTAGTTTTTCTATATTGTTTATGAAAAAACTTGTAGTTATTTTAATCATTCTTTTGATTCCGTTAATTTCATCAATCGATTTTGAGATGAAATCAGAATTTGACCAGGGAGAAACTCTGCTGGCAAAGGTTTCAGGAAATTTTTTAGATCAGATAACAACAGATAACATCTTTTTTTATAAAGACCATGTGAGAACTCCTTTTGTTTATGATGTAGGAAAAATAGATGAAGATTTTTATATCTACGCTATGTTGACAGGAAAAGAGCAGGGGAATTATTCTGTCAAAATAAAGGACGTGAGATATATGAGCGGAATTGAGATAATGGACGAGGATATCGTAAAAAATTTTACAATTACAGAAAACATTAGTGATTTTTCCCTGAATCCGGGATTTGTAATTACTCAGGATGATTTTTTTCTCGAAGTGCAGAACCTTCAGGAACAAAAAATAACAATCCAGATAGAAAAGCCAGAGATTTTTACATCAGTAGATTCTTTGGAGCTCAAATCCGGAGAAACCAAAAAAATAGGTTTTGAATTAAACACAGAAGACAGGGTATTCGAGGAAATTAAATTAAGCTCTGAGAATACAGATTACTCTGCTATGATTTTGATTAATTTTCCAGATGTGACAGAAGAAGAAGAAAAGTTTGAATTTAAATTTGAACCAGACATAGTTGAGGTTTCAATGGCTACAGATTCTGATGCTAAAAGAATAATCTATTTGGTGAATACGGGCAATGTAGATGCAGATAATATTTCTATTTCTGTTTCACCACTTTTAGAACCTTACGTAGAAATCTCTCCAGAAACGATAGATTTAGATGAAAATTCCAATGAGAAAATCGAGATAAATATTATTTCAGACTTGGAGCCCGTGATTATAGAAGGAACAGTAACAGCAACTGCAGGAAATTTTTCAGAATCTGTAATATTAATTTTGAATTTTATAGAAGATTATATTCCTGCAGAACCAGAAGGAGACGGAGACGAGGAAATCGTAACAACCTGTGTACAGCTTGAGGGAGTGATTTGCGGAGACGGAGAGGAGTGCACTGGAGAAACAACCCCTACGAAAGACGGCATCTGTTGCATTGCATCATGCGAGGAAATAAAAAAATCTTCAACAGGAAAAATTATCGGCTGGACAGTGGTTGTGGTAGTGATTCTATTTTTGTTCTGGTTTTTCAAAAAATACAAAAAAGTAAAACCTAAAGTCGATTTACTCAAAATCGGCAAGAGAAAGAAGTAAATCTATCTCATAAATTTTTATAAATCTCTTTGATATCTTATTTTTTAATGACAATTGAAGATCTCGTTAAAATTAAAAAGTTTCTTAAACTGAATGAAAAGGAAATAAATAGAAGACTTGAAGAAGAAAGAAAAAGAATACCAAAAGTTACAGCAAGAGGATATCTAGGATTAAGAATTAAACGTTTTGAAACTTCTGAATGTGGATTAATAAAATATCTAGCACAACATAATCCAGAATTATTAACAGAAGCACTTGATAAATATTCTCATTATGCTGGAGATGAAGCTAAAGCAGAAATAATTGAAAACATGACCCAACACTATATATTTGAATTACTTCTTTTAGAGAAAGAAAAGAAAAAGAAGAGATGATTACTTTTTCTTTTTAATTTTCTTTTTTCTAGTTTTTTTCTTGGTTTCTTTTTTCTGGAGTTTAACTTGTGGCTTTAGAAATTGCGCCTGCGGGAATAATTCATTTAAGTCTCCTCCCAGCTCCTGAATTTTCTTTAAAAGAACTTGTTTTTCTACCTGCATTACTCTTGCCAACTCGTCATATCCATGAAGCCTTCTCACGAGCTCATTGAGAATATCGTTAAATCCGCTGTTTGAAAGTGCGATTATCTCAGGAGAAATAATCTCGATATGGGCAGGCATGTATTTGAACATCAAAATAGTGAGGTATAAAATTTCGTCAACTTCAACCTCGATTTCTGCAAAAGTCGTGTAAAAGTTTTTTTGATCTTTCATCAATACTGGCTCTTTTATTTGCTTGGATTTTATCGTAACTCCTTTTTCTTTTCCTATATTTTCTATTATCATTTCCAGGCTTTCTACGAGGTGCTCTGGTGGTCTTCCGATTATATCGAGAATTATCACAGCATTGACTTTTAGTTTATCCGAACTCATTTTTATCTTTTCTGTTTTTTATGATGAACAATATTCCAATCAAAATGCAAAAAGCCACAAAACCATAAACCGCATAGTTTTTGCCTCCTTCTTCTTTATTCTCATCAGTTTTTATAACTTGCGGATTCAAGACGATTGTTTGTAATTCTATGGTTTTTATTTCTTGTGAAGCAGTTTCTTCTATTGGATTTTCATTATCGTCCACCTCTTCTTCAGATTTTTTATCCTCTTCAACACCATTGACACATGCTAAGCCTTCGGCAATTATATCAGCTAAGTAAATTTCACCAATTCCTAAAATTCTTATCATATCATCGACAGAATCAAAAGGTCTAAGAGTTATCATTTGTTCTGCCCGAGAAGGCCCTATATGAATTATTCCTTTTAATTCTTCTGCCGTTGCAGTATTTATGTCAATCTGGCCTTCTTCGCACGATGCCGAAATATTATAGATAAAAAATATAAGAGCCAGAATTAATAACAACTTCCTCATGAAACAATTAAGAAAACATTAATTTTAAAGATTATTATACTTCTTTTTAAAATCTATGTATTCAATTTTCCCTCGTTTTTTCCCTTTTTTCGCGACCAATATGTTACTAAAGATTTTTTTATCCAACAGAAATCTACATTTCTCTTTTTCGTCCTTTTTAAGTTTGCCGTCTGATCTAGCTTCAACCCCAATTATCTTATAATTTTTTCCTTTATTTCTAGCAAGTTTAAATACTATAAAATCAGGAAAGCCCGCTCCTAACATCATTGGTTTTCCAGGACCCAAGAATTTATTTTTAACCTTAACTAGCTTCTTTCCTTCGAGATTAACATTATTACTCCATTTGTCCACGATCCAACCTTCACTTTCAAGCTCGTTTCTCACTTTTAATTCAAAGCGCGCACCAGCTCCCCGAGCTATCCTTCTTTTTTCAAATTTAGACTTTTTTCTCTTTTTCTTTGTTGGCATTTTATAATTATTCAAAGATAATAATACTTATAAATATAATTTTATTAGATTTTTAATGGAAGTTGATTATGATGCAATAGAGAGATATGAAGATCTTAAACCTTTTTTACCTTCACATCAAATACTAAAAATTTATTACAAAATTTTTCTTTCTGAGAGATTTGAAACAGATGATTTAGGTAGTTTTGTCTTATTAAATGGAACAAATATTCCTATTGGTTATATAGGAGATGATAATGCACAACTGATTCACCTTAAAGATAATGATGATCTTTATGATGTCCCTCGTTCTCATTTTAAAAAAATAATCTTTGCTAATAATTAATCACAAATCCCGCGCCTGAAGCGTTCTTCTTTTGTTTGCCTTGGCTCTTTTTATCGCTTCTGATAAAACTTCCTCTGTTTTTCTTTCCAGAGCCATTCCGACTTCGTCTGCGATACTCGAGATTGCATTCTCCTTGTCGAGTTCCTTCACCACTTTTCTTATGTTGCTTTTTACAATCAGTGCCATTATGATAAACCAACCCTGTCTTTTATCTTTTTAATTCCTTCTATAGCTATTTCAAAAAATTCATCAAGGCTTAAGCCTAACTGCTCACACTCACGAATTATCTCTCTCTCCACAGCTCTCGCAAAAGTCTTGTCCTTGAACTTTTTCTTTAAGCCTTTTGCTTCCATACCAGTGATTCGGTTTCCGCGCATCAAGGCATAAGCGTGGATTAATCCTGTAATTGTCTCAGAAGCTGCAAGAGCATGCTGAATTTTTTCTGTTCTTTTCTTGTCTTTCAGATGCGGAAGTTGTTCAAATTCATATCCATGACTTAAAACTATTGAAATAAATTCATCATCAAAACCAGCTTCCTTTAGTATTTCAGGAGCTTTGGTTAAATGATTTTCTGTGTTTTCTTTTGTAATTCCCCAATCAATGTCATGAATTAATCCTAACATGGCCCAATAATCTTCGTCTTCTCCAAGACGTACAGCGAATTCACGCATGACAGCCTCGCTTTCAAGATAATGAACCAAATCCTGCTCATGGGTGCTGTATTTTTTCACAAGTTCCCATGCTTGTTCTCGAGTTATTGGTAAAGAACTCATTTTATTTTTCTGGTTTCATTAAGGGAAAGATTATACAATCTTTTAGTGGTTTATCCACTAAGAAAGAGAAAAATCTTTCGCTTACACCAAAGCCACATGTAGGAGGCATTCCGTATTTCAAAGCTTCAACAAAATCTCTATCATGCATCTGAGCTTCCTGATCCCCCTTTTCCCTTTTCCTTGCCTGTTCTTCAAATCTTTTTTCCTGATCCAAAGGATCATTTAATTCAGAATACCCGTTCCCAACCTCGCTTCCTGCGATAATTACCTGGAATCTCTCTACTTTTTTTGAGTCTTTTTCTTTCCTTTTTGCCAAAGGAGAAACCTCCACCGGGGCATTAATTAAAAATCCTGGACCTGCAAGTTTTTTTCTACAATACTTCCAAAGAATATCAATGAGTTTCCATTTATCCAAAACAGGATTATATTCTAATCTTAATTCTTTCAGTTTTTTCTTGACATCGTTTTCAGTTACATTGTAAATATTTATCTTTGCATATTTTTTAATCATTTTTTCATAATCATACATTCCCCATTTTTTCCCCATGTCAATTTTAAAGCCGCGTGTTTCAAATTTAAGAGTTCCCAAAACTTTTTTTGTGACGTACTTATACATTTGCTCTACGAGTTTCATTCCCTGTTTATAATCTGCATATGCCCAATAAAATTCCATCTGGGAATAATCCTGCAAGTGCTCAGGTCCCATTCCTTCGTTTCTGAATTGTCTTCCTATCTCAAATATTTTTTCATAACCAGCAACCATCAACCTTTTTTGCCATAATTCTCCCATTGAAATTCTTAAATAAATATCAATGTCTAAGGCGTTGTGATGTGTTACAAAAGGATTGGCATCTGCCCCCCCTGGAGTATTTTCTAATACAGGAGTTTCAACTTCCATAAAACCATTTCTTTCCATAAATTCTCTTATCGATTTCCAGAAAATATATTTTTTCTTAAACAATTCTTTCACTTTAGAATCCATAATCAAATCCAGATATCTTTTTCTATATTTCTCTTCCTTATCCTGTAACCCATACCATTTCGACGGTAATGGAAGCAAGGACTTTGTAAGCAGTTCAAGTTTTTTGATAAGAATGGATTGCTCTCCTGTTTTTGTCTTGATTATTTTTCCTTCAATACCGATTATGTCCCCTATATCGATATATTTTTTGAAAAATTCAAGGTCTTTTGCAAGTGTTTCCTTGTCCTGTAAAACGAGCTGGATTTTTCCAGAAAAGTCTTGTAAATCAGAGAAAATTATTTTTCCAATCTGCCTACGAGACATAACTCTGCCCGCAGTTTTGATTTTAGAGCCTGATTTTGCTTTTAGAGCTTTCTCTACTGAATCCTTTTTGTCAAATTTCGCAGGATAGGGATTGATTCCCTTCTTCCTTAATTCTTCAAGTTTTTTCTTACGCTCTTTTATTATTTCTTCTTCTCTCCCCATTTTATAACTAAATATGCAGTATTTTAAAACTTTTAAAATCTTGGAATTTCTCTGGCTTGACCACAACCTTTTTTATCTGTGAATGTTTTGGACCTTTTTTTGCAAGTTCTATCATTTTATTCACATTGTCAGAATTTCCCTCAAGAAAGATTTCAACCCTCCCATCTTCGAGATTTCGGACAAACCCCTTGACATCATATCTCTCAGCGTTTTCCTTGATGAACGACCTAAAAAAAACACCCTGGACGATTCCGCCAATATAAACTCGAACTGATTTCTTCATAAAAAGAAAAAGAAAAAAGGATTTATTAAGTTTTATCTGTTACCTCAAAAACTCACAAACCAAAAGTCTTTTCAAATTCTCTCATTCTGATATACTGCAGTAAGAAATCTCTTCCTTGTTTTGTTATCAGTATTCTGCTGCCGTTTTTTGATGTGTTTTTTTCTATAAGATTTTTCTTAATTAGTTCGTTGAGATATGCTTTCATCTGATTATGTGACAGATTCGCCTTATACATCAGATGTGTTGGCTTAATGCCCCCGTTCTTTTCTTGAACTATTGCCAGCATGTCTGATATTATGTTCATACGACTTCTTTTTCTCTCCATGTTTCAGTATTCTTACAATTAAAAATAATAGAATGATATAACTAATCAATTTTACAATATTCGCTGTAGCACATAAAATCTCTATTTTTGAAAAAACATAGATGAGCTGGGCTAAAGCAAATATGCTGAATGCCAGAATAAGTATCAATGTGTTCACGAATTTATTCTTTTTATAAATTCTGCAATAATTGTTTATTATAAGAATCAGCAAAACAAACGCGGTTAAATAGAAAAGATAGAAAAATCCCTCATACTCGCTCAATATAGCAGAAAGAAGTATAAAATAAAAGATGAGAACATAATCCCCCATATACAATTTTTTCTGTGGGAGCCTGTAAATAATATAAAGTCCTATGAGAACTAAAAGTTTATGGAAGAAAAAACCCAGATAATAAAAAATATCGACAGAACTTACAATTTGGCTTGTAATAATTGCTTGTCCTATTGCTCGGGCAGGTCCTATATCGTAATATAAAATCAGTTTGGTAAAACCGCACGCCAGTTCTGCAAGTGCTATTAAGCCAAAACCAATTCCGAGATACAGGAGATTTTTATTTTTTTTGTTTAAATTATAACTTTTAAGAGCAAGAACACAAACAATTACCAGAACAATAAGACTAAAAAAGCAGATTATAATATCTTCTCCAAGGAACCAGTCGGGTGTAAGAACTATTTTCATATTTTAAAAAATCTGCTTTTATTTAAAAAACTTTTTGTTTTTTATTTAAAAAGCTTATGGAATCTCCTTCTATATAACCCTTCTTTATCCTATTTTCACAATTGATTTATAAACCCTTTTCTTAATTTTACTAGCTTAAAATTACCATCATTTACCTCTTTTCAACCTATTCCCTTCTAAGGAAGGGAATTCATACTTACCCCCTCTTTATTAGGGGGCATTAAAGAAAAAGACATGAAATGGAAAATCTATTTTTAGAGGGAATTTCAGAAGATGCAAAAGAAGAAATTTCTTTGCTCTATAGCTTAGGGGTTGGAATAGAAGAAATTGAATATTTAATCTGGATTAAATTCAGAAAAAATCTAAATCTAAATTCCTCTTAAATCCAGTTCATTGTTTATTAAACTCATAATTTGGCTTGCAAAATAAATTTTTGGTCCGATAGATATCAAATTCGCAATTTTTTTTAGTCTTTTCAGCTCTTTCTTCGGAAGACCTTTGTGATCCCCCACAACAAAAACACTATTCTCAGAAATCTCAACGTTCCTCATATTTTCTCCTCTTTTATCAAGAATAAAGATATTTTTCCCTTCTTTTGCCAGTCCCTCTATAACTCCTAAAAAACCTCTTTTCTCAATAAAACAACCAGGCAAAACCTCTGTCCTTTCCCCTTTTTTATATTTATACAAAATTTTTTTTATCAATCCTGCAATATCTTTTTTGCTTAGATCTGTCTCAGGTTTTACCTGAATCTCTATATGCTTCGGCGGATCTGGAGCACCATAAAAAACTAGGTGAAGTTTGACATTATCTCTTAATCCATGAGAAAGAAAAAAAGCATTTATTATCACGTGCATCACAATGTCCATTCTGCCAGCTTTCATAAGTTCATTCACATCAAAATTCCCAGATGTTCTCGCTGTCGATGAAAAATATACAAAGGTTCTCATTTTATAGGCTGCAAGACAAATTCAGGCCTTGCAAAGATTTTTTCTTCAGCTGTGACCTTGTAAATCCCAATGAACTTTTTATCTTCAAAAGCACAAAATCTTTCTTTATTTTTTTTATCTCCAGAATTTTTTAAATGCTCGTAATATATAGGGCTTCCATGCAGAATTTTATCTGCAAATTCTTTTTTCACTTGCACGATAGGATAAAGTTTTGAAATAATCTCTCCAGGAATTATAATTTTTTTCAATAATTTTTCATCCTTGGCTGCTTTTTCTAATTCATACAAGCTTGTGCTGTCTTTTTCTTCAAAAACTCCAGCGCGCGTTCTTCTAAGCTCAAGCATATGCGCACTTATATTCAATTCTTTACCTAAATCGTGAATTAATTTTCTTATATAAGTCCCGCCTTCGCATTCAACTTCAAAGAGAAAATCCTCCCCTTTTTGCTCCAGAATTTTAAAATTTTTTATTTCTCTTTCCCTTTCCTGCCTTTTGACCCTTGATTTAACAGGCGGAATCTGGATTATTTTTCCCATAAATTTTTCTTTTAATATTTTTTCAATCTTTTTCAGTTCAACTTTCTTGTGAAATCTCATAATTCCTACATATTCCTTGTCCTCTCCGAGAAAGAATTTTGTTAATTTACATGCACGATTAAGTGCAACTGGCAAAACCCCTGTGACTTTAGGGTCTAGAGTTCCGAAATGGCTAGTCTTTCTGAGCCCGAGCTTTTTTCTCACAAAATCAGAAACAAGAATACTTGTTGGTCCAGAGGGCTTGTCGATATTTAGAATTCCGAATTCAAGAAGCTCTTTCGCGGATTTTTTTTCTTTTAATTTTGAGATATCCATTATATATTTTATAGGGAATATATTCTTTTAAAGTATTTTTCTTTTTATTAATTTATGAGAGTTAAATTCAAATTAAGATCAGACATGCCACCAGGATTTAAGAAAAACCCACAATACCCAGAGTTGCCGGCAATATTAAATTATTTAACTCCTTATGATAAGCAAGAGTTTACAAGTGTAGAAGAATTCTATGACCAAGTTATAAATGGAATAATAGATTATTTAGAGGAACAAAAAATTCCTGTGGGTAAGGACCCAAAATTAAGAGAAGGATTAGATGTAGAGGGACTTGAAGAAAGATTTTTAACACCAGATGGGACAGGGGTATGGGATTATATTGTATTTACTCCTGCAACAAATAGGCCTGGAAAATGTATATTTGGTGGTCTTGAAAAAATACCTTAAATTTCCTTTTCAGATATTTTTTATTTCGCCATTGCCTGTCTTATCTGTCTCTTTGGCTGTTTTGAAACTTTTGTCTGGTGCTTTGTCGTCTTTGCAGCTTTTTTTGCCTGTTCTTTCCCAGCCTCGACAACAGCAGCCTTCTTTTCTTCAGCCTCTTTCTTCCCTTCTTCTTTCTTCTCCTCAGCTTTTTCAGGCTCTTCTGCTTTTTCCTTTTTCTTACTTATAACTTCAATAGCTTTCTTTTCTCTCTTTTCAAGCCGTGCTTTTTTGAATTTAAGCGCTTCTGAAAGCTCGGCAAGCTCAGCCTTTATTATTTCTCCTTCTCTGGTTGCCTTGACTTTAACTTTAATAGGCGGCTTTCTTATTCCTCTGAGCCATATAAATTCATTGAGATATTTATCAAGCCTAATTTTATTTAAATCCTTGTCACGAACTTTCATATGTCTTGCCAAAAATTCTTTGACTGCTTTTATCGCCTTGTTCGTTCTCTTGTATCTTGGAACTTTTACCCATTTTCTCCTGAGGGGAATTATGTATTCTTTTTCAATTTTGTCGGTCGGGGTTTTTGTCTCAGCCATTTACCCGAAATGAGATTTTTTCTGTTTTCTTGGTTTGATGTGCAGTTTTGTTCTTCTCCATGATCTTCTATGTTTGGTCATGGCAGAAGGATGAACTCTTTTTCCCATCCCGTATTTTTTCAGAACAGTCCATACAGGAGCCCATTTGGTCTGTCTCGCTTTCTTTGCAAGTTTAGATTTTTTTTGTGGATTTTTAATCCCCATTTTTTATTATTTCTTCTAATTTTATCTCTTTTAATTTGGTACTTGCCTTTTTTTCTAATTGAGCCACACAATAGAGTATGGTTACATCACGTTTCCCCTCAACTTCAAATTCATTATTTTGATTAACACGAAATGTACAAACATCAAAATGATATGTTTTGTCATTATCTCTCCTGCCCACACCTTTCTCTTCTTCAAGCACCCTTATTATTTCATCCATTTTTCCATCTTCAGAAACAAAATATTTTACAGAATTTCTACTCATTTTATCTCCTCCAGAAATTTTTTGCCTTTATCACTTAATTTTCTTCCTGGTTTTTTTTCTTTCACGCCTTTAACTGTCTTCACGATTTCTGTAAAACCGGCTTTATCTGACTGCTGAAAAATTGCTCTTATTATTTTTCCTCCTGCCTTTCGGAATTCCTCTGGCCTTGCCCCTCTTTTTTTCTTGCTTCCGTATTTTGTCCTGAGCCGGTTAACTCCAATAACACCCTTTCTGTAAACCTGCCTTAAAATGCTTGCAGCTCTTTTATACCAGAAATCAGAATCATCAATAGGTCTTGCTTTTCCTGCCCCTGATTTTACAAATCCAACCCATTCAGGCTGCTCAAATTCAGGAATTTTTTTCAAAGCTTCTGCTAATTTCAGATTGTATTCTTGTGCAGGCAATTCATATACGGGATTTTTTTCAATTTTTTCCATAGGCATCCCTCTCGGAATTAGAACAGCTGTGCTGTTTACCTAAACAAGGCAGGAAAACTAATTTATAAATTTATC
>CAYFUJ010000057.1:0-4536 GCA_964346485.1 Candidatus Woesearchaeota archaeon | reverse complement strand
GAATGGCTGGTGCGACGTTTCTTCGCTGACGGAGCGACGCAGGAGGCGCGTCACAAGATGCGGGAGTTCATTCAGTGAAACACAAGCAAATAGCTGGCTCGTAGTTGATTCAGGCAGTTTTAGTTTAGGAGCCAATGCTTATCCTGAACTAGCAGAATTGGTTCTTTTTACTATTCCTAAAACTGCTCCAGAATGTGTGATCCCTTACAAGGTAGATGTGGACAAAATAGTTGGGGGAACGGAAATAGACTATGTAGGATCGAGTGTTTTTGTAACAATAAAGTAAATTTTTAAATTGCTCTTTCTTAGATGATTTATGTTAAAGTTGTATAACACCCTTACGAGAAAAAAAGAGGTTTTTAAGCCGCTCAAAGACAAACAGGTTAGAATTTACACCTGCGGTCCGACTGTCCATGATTTTGTCCATATTGGGAATTTGAGGGCTTATGTCTTTGCAGATATATTAAGAAGAGTCCTCAAATTAAATGGCTACAAAGTAAAACAAGTAATGAATATCACTGATGTAGATGACAAAACAATTAAAAAAAGCCAAGAGATAGGAGAGAGTTTAAAGGGATTCGCAAGCAGATATGAAAAGGCTTTCTTTGAAAATATAAAAGATATGAACATAGAAAAGCCAGAAATTATGCCTCATGCTACTGATAATATTCAAGAGATGGTTTCAATTATAAAAGACTTATTAAAAAAAGGAATTGCATACAAAACTGATGACGGAATTTATTTTTCTATAAAAAAATTCAAGAATTACGGAAAACTGTCTGGAATAAAAATTAAAAAACTTAAGGCAGGCGCAAGCAAAAGAGTTCTCAAGGATGAGTACGAAAAAAGCAATGTAAATGATTTTGCTTTGTGGAAATTTTATGATAAAAAAGACGGAAATGTTTTTTGGGAAACTGAAATAGGAAAAGGAAGGCCTGGATGGCATATAGAATGTTCTGCGATGGCTACGAAATATCTTGGAAAACAGTTCGATATTCATATGGGAGGCGTTGACTTGATTTTTCCACATCATGAAAACGAGATTGCGCAATCAGAAGCAAGTTTTGGAAAAAAACCATGGGTAAAATACTGGGTGCATAACGAATGGCTTTTAGTAGACGGAGAAAAAATGTCAAAGTCAAAAGGAAATTTTTACAAATTAAAAGATATAACTTCGAAAGGCTATTTCCCTCTCGATTTGAGATATTTCTTTTTGTCTGCACATTATCGAAAACCGCTGAACTTCACATTTAAAAATCTTGGTTATGCAAAAAATTCCTTACAGAGGTTAAAAGAGATAATCTCAAAACTCAGCAAAAAACAAAAAAAGAACAAGAAAAATATCGAGCTTGCTCATCGGCAGTTTTTCGAATTTCTAAATGACGATTTGAATTTTCCAAAAGCCCTGTCTTATATGTGGGATGTTTTGAGGGACGACAGGCTTAATGATTCTGAAAAATATGAACTGGTTTTAAGATTTGATAGAGTCTTTGGCTTGGATTTGGATAAAAAAGAAAAGATTGAAGTTCCTGAAAAAGTGAAAAAATTAGTCAAGGAAAGGGAAATGCTGAGAAAAAAGAAAGAGTGGAAAAAAGCTGACGAAATAAGAAAAAAGATTAATAAATCTGGTTTTATAATTGAGGATGTTGAAGGAGGGGTGATTATAAAAAAGAGGAAAGGATGGAAATAAAATGAAAAAAAAGAAATTTGAATTTATAGACCTGAATTATCGTCCGAGAGATGACTTGATTTGTCTGCTCAAGATAAAGCCGCAGAGAAATTCTGAATTGCGGAAAGCTGCGAACACTGTTGCTCTCGAGAGCAGTATTGGAACCTGGACAAAAGTGAAGTCTAAAGAATATGTCAAAAAATTAAAGGCAAAGGTTTTTTCTATTCATGGGAATCTTATAAAAATCGCATATCCGTCAGAACTTTTCGAGCCGGACAACGTGCCTAACATTTTTTCAAGCATTGCAGGAAATATTCTTGGAATGAAAGTCGTCAAATCGATAAAGCTCGAGGATGTTAGTTTTCCAAAAAAAATTATCCAGAGTTTTTCAGGTCCAAAATACGGGATAAAAGGCGTGAGAAAGCTTATGAAAATCAGAAAAAGGCCTTTGGTCGGAACAATAATCAAGCCAAAACTAGGCCTGATAACAGAACACCACGCCCAGTCTGCATACGAGTCCTGGGTCGGAGGATGCGACCTTGTGAAAGATGATGAAAACCTTGCCTCGCAGGAATTCAATGAGTTTGAAAACAGACTCGTGAAAACACTCGAGATGGCTGATAAGGCAGAGAGTGAGACAGGAGAGAAAAAAGCTTATCTGATAAATGTTACTGCGGAGACAAAAGAGATGATGAAAAGAGCGCAGCTTGTTGAAAAACAAGGGGGAAAATATATCATGCTCGATATTCTGACTGCTGGCTGGGCAGCTCTGCAGACTCTGAGAGAAGCTGAATTCAAGACCGTGCTTCACGCTCATCGCGCGATGCATGCTGCAATGACTAGAGACCCTGACCAAGGAATAAGCATGATGGTTCTTGCTGATTTCGCAAGATTAATCGGTGTTGATCAGATTCATATTGGAACAGGGAGAGGTAAGCTAGAAGGAGATATCCAGAGCATCAGAGAACTGGAAGAAGATCTGGAAAGACCAGAAGTCAAGGAAACAAAATACAGGCTTCAGCAGAAATGGGGAAAAATAAAACCTGTCTTAGGAGTTTCTTCTGGCGGGCTTTATCCAAGGCACGTTCCTTTCCTTATAGAACATCTTGGAAAAGATCTGGTAATCCAGGCTGGCGGAGGAATCCACGGACATCCTTCAGGAACAATTGCGGGAGCAAAAGCAATGAGGCAGGCAGTCGATGCTGTCATGAAAGGTGAAAGCTTAAAAGAATACGCAAAAAGCCACAAAGAATTGAGAGAGGCTCTTAAATTCTGGAAAGGAATAAAATGGGAATAAAAGAAGTCAGATTAAAAGAAAAATCTCATTAAACTCGTAAGAGGACCGCCGTATCTGAATATTTCCACCAAAGAATTTGCAAAGATTATTAAAATCATAAATATCAAAAAAGTTCCTAAATGGACATAAAATTCTCTCTGCAGAATCATTCCAGTCACATTTCTTTTTCTCGCTTTATCATAACACAGGGCATCAAAGGGGACATGCATCGTGGCTTGTGTTGCTCCGTAAAAGATATCTGTAATAATTACTTGGACAGGGGTTACTATAAAAGACTTTATTATCCAGATAATTGCGTTTCCACCCGCTCCTATCTTCAAAATGCTTTCTCTTTTTTTTGTATCGGAAAGTTTTCCTGCAATAAATGTGAAAACTATTCCTGAAAAAAGAGCGAGTGAAGAAATTATTCCAAGAGAGATATATTTTTCTCCGAGAATAAAAAGAAATATGAACAAAGGCCATACAACCCATCCGAGCCGCATCTCTGCCCCGTGACCTATAAATCCCAAAACCTCTTTTAATTTCTGTCCCTGAAAAAATTCTTTTAAGGAAAAGTGGAATCTTTGATGAATTTCTTTAGTCAGAAATAAAGGAACAATTGACCCTATAAGAAAAATAATTACTGTGATAAACAAAACAGGGAATCCAAAAAATGCAAGAATTAACCCTCCGACTAATGGACCGAGGGCTGCAAAAACAGAGGCAGCAATTTTTGAAAATCCAACCTGCATTGCTCTCTGTTTTTTATCACTGAATCTTGTGAAATCTATATGATAGGGAACCCAGAAAAAAGCTGCGTGAATTCCATAGATTAAAGACAAAAGAATCATAGGCCATCTATAGGTCTCAAGGGTATAAAGAAGCGCGAAGAGAATTATCAGAAAAGGCATACTTATGAGCATGCAATGTTTAAGTCCTATTTTTGAAAAAATCTTTACAGAGATTAAAGAACAAATTGCTGTCACCAATCCGAGAATTCCGTAGAAAAGAAAAATCGTTATGAAAGAATATCCTAACTGATAAAGATAGACGGGGATAAAAACTCCTGCGAGCGCAAAGGCAAACGCCCTTATTGCAATGCTCGCATATAATTCGTTAAGTTCCCTGTTTCTCAAAAAGTGAAAAAAATGGTGATTCCCGTGCATTCAATAAAAAATAAAAATTGCTTAATAAAAGTTTCGAAGGAATTGAGCAAATTATAAAAATCTTATTTTGTTTGAATAATAATGAAATTTCGGGAAATTTTTTTGGAAAAAAATAAAAGACTTCTTTTAGGCAAGGATAAACATAGTAATGATGAGTTAATGAAAAAGTTCAGGGGAAAAACAAATATTATTCTGCACACAGAATCTCCTGGAAGTCCTTTTTGCGTAATCGATTTTCCAAAGCCAACAAAGAAAGATATAAAAAAAGCATCAGCTGTCTGCGCAAGATATAGCCAGGATTGGAGGGACAATAAAGGCGATGTAAAAGTCAATGTTTTTACTGGAAAAGGAATCTTGAAGAAAAAAGGTATGAAAACAGGTACATGGCATGTCGGCAGATTCAAAACAATTAAAGTTAAAAAAAG
>CAYFUJ010000056.1:0-2482 GCA_964346485.1 Candidatus Woesearchaeota archaeon | reverse complement strand
TTCTGGCATAAAATTTCTTATCTCGGCTTTCAAAGGGTCTGCGTCTTTTGGCTGAAAATCTTTGAGTTTCTCAGGAAGTAGAACCGCGCTTGCTAAAGCTGTTTTCTCATGAAGAGAATAAGGCATCCTAAACAAATGTCTCGAAGAAACAAGAATCAAATCAGGCATGACATCTTTAGGAGCTTCAAAATCTTTTATATATTTGTTAAAACCTGATCTCGTGAGATTTGTTATTTTTTCTATGAGTTCTTTTTTTGAAGCATCTCCTATAAACTGCGTGAGAATTCTTGGCCATTCAGGAAACATGTCAGAAGTTTTTATGTTGTTTATTTCCTTGGGAAAAGCTCTCCATGGTATAAGTATGTGAAATCCCTTGCTTCCGCTGAACTTTATTCCGAAATTTTTAATTCCATAGAATTTCAGAACCTTAATTATGATTTCTGCGAGAATCTTGCTGTAATCGAGGTATTTGCTGTCTATGTCGAGCAAAAAATCCCATCCAATTCTCAGTTCGTTGAGTTTTTTTTCATTCATTTCTGTGGAAAGTTTTAAAGGGTCTTCCCAGAGTTCTTCAGAGCAGTGAAACGAGGTTGCGCCGTTCCTGACAAGTTCAAAAATATCTCCCGGATACTGAAAAGAATCAGGCCTTTTTCCAAAGCTTTCCATCATATAGCTGGGCGCAATTTCCCTATTTTTTGAGAACTCAAAAAGAACTTTCTGAATGTCTTTTCTCGCATAATACATCTGTGTTATTTTTCTTATTTTCTGCTCTTTTTTTTCCATTTCAAATAAATATTTCTATGATGAAAGATTTATATAATAATTTATACTGGACAATAACAATCCTTAAAAGCAAGGGCTGTGTTTTTTAAAAATGTTAGTAAAACTGGAAAACCCAGGGCTTTTATCGCGAGTAGTTGAGATTATTTCAGAGCTCGTTATAGAGGTGAGAATAAAGGTTAATGGAGAAGGATTGAGCATAACTGCAATGGATCCTGCAAATGTCTCTATGGTCAGGTTTGTGCTTCCGAAAAGTTCTTTTTCAGTATTTGAGGTCGGAGAAGAAGTTCTAGGAATTAACCTTGATAATCTGAAAAGAATTTTAAAGAGATGCGGTCCTGCGAGCTCTTTGGTTATGGAGAAGAAAGGCAATCTTTTGAATATCCAAATTTCCGATAGGATTAAGAGAAATTTTAATCTGAGCCTTATAGATATTGAGAGTGAGGAAAAAGATATGCCACAAATCGAGTTCAGTTCTGTGGTTGAGCTGACTTCTTCTGATTTTGTAGATTCTGTTGAAGACTGCATGGTTGTCGCAGACGCGTGTTCTTTTATAATTCAAGATGGAAAATTTATCATTGAGGCAAAAGGTTTGAATTCTGCAATGTCTGAATTTTCAGGAGATGAGGCAAAAATCTCTGCAGAAAACTGCAAATCCAGATACAGTCTTGAATATCTCCAGAAATTTATAAAGGGAGCAAAGCTCTCTGAAAAAACCGTCTTAAAATTCGCAAACGACCATCCTTTAAAAATGGACATAAAGAATGACTTTATGGAACTTTCTTTCCTTCTGGCTCCAAGAGTTGAGACTGAAGATTAGATTTTTTTCTTATAAGCCAAATTATTGTGATTATATATATGCAGACAGCAGTAAGCAGGTAAACAGGTTTTTTCTCCATCAGTCCTAATATAACTATCATGGTTGCCAAAAATGTGTAAATAATCGGCCATATCATATAAATTTGTATAAAAACAAATATTTAAATTTAAATAAGATGAATTATATGTTTGCTCTTATTTAATAACGAAAATTATTTAAATTTTAAAGACTATAATAAAGTATGAAAAACCAAATAAGAGAATTAACTCCTGAATACATGAGGTGCACTTCTATGGCTTGTCCAAGAATTTATGAAGAAGTAACTCCAAAAGATATGCAGTGTACTTCTATGGCTTGTCCAGAGATACATGAAGGAAATGATAATGATTTAATTATTGGAAAAAGGGTCAATCCAAAAGAATTTGGGCTTGAAAAAAAGGTTGGAAAAGGAGAGGTTTTGATTAGGGTTCCAAAAGCTCTAATAGACAAGAGGGAAAAATAATTCTTAGTTCTAATGTCAAAATCACACAGTTTTCCTAAAGTTTATAAATAATATTCTCTTAAAAGAGACATGTATAAAAAGGAAAAAAGAGGGCAGGTGACAATTTTTATCATTATTGCGATACTTATTGTAGGTGCAGCTGCTTTGATTTATTTCCTGGTTCCAAAAGCAGAGACAACTGTTGTATTTGACGAAAAAAACCCTAATGCGTTCATACAGTTCTGCCTCGAGGATAAGATAAAAGATGTTGCTGAAACTGTTTCTCTGCAGGGAGGAAGTATTGCTCCTGAGCATTATTTTACTTACAACGATATCAATATTCAGTATCTGTGTTATACGAATCAAAATTATGAGACATGCATTATTCAGCAGCCGCTTTT
>CAYFUJ010000055.1:0-10473 GCA_964346485.1 Candidatus Woesearchaeota archaeon | reverse complement strand
TTACAATTGAATTTGGTTTGCTTAGAGGATTATTTGTGTTGAAAATAATGGAATATACGGCAGTTTGACCAGAACCTAAAATAACTTCTCCAACTTTGCTTCTTGTCCATTTTGGCGCTTCTGGAATTAATCTTCTCATTTCAAAATCATGTAAATCTTCAGCTAAAGGATAGTTTATCACTTCCTTATCATTCCGATATTTTAAATCTTTTAAAGAATGATAAGCTGATCTTAAAGACTGATAAGCAGATGCCGAAAGCCAAATTGGTGACGTAATCATCCAGAATCCAATTGCTACTCCAAAGGATACTAATTCTTTTAATTTAACATTTTCTTTATTTTTATCCATAATTTCCCATCAAATTCATACTTTATAAAGTTTACGAACGCCCGGACCAGGAATCGAACCTGGATATCCTTTCGGAAACGTGGGCTCGGGCCACGCGGACCACCATTGTCCAACCCGGGCATATATTTCTAAGAGAATCTTGTTTTATATTTTTAACTAAACAGACAGATTTAATAATTCTAATTTATAATATAACTTATGAAAAAGAGGAAAATCTTGAATTTGTTAGGGTTTATACTGGCCTTGTATATGTTTATTTTTTCTCTGACCTTGATTAAGGTTTCTTCTGCATCGTTGGGAGGGGGAATTTTTTCTTTGACTAAGGACGGAATAAGCGAGATAAATGCTTTTGGACTTGGTTGGCTTGCAACTTTAATAACCCATTCCTCTGGAGCAGCAGCTGCAACACTCATTGCTTTTAGTTTAGTAGGGATTATTGGGCCGATTGTTTTGTTATATATGATAATGGGAACCAGAATCGGAACCTCGATAACTGCCTTATTCACTGCTTTTCTGATTCATGCAAAAAGAAGAGATTTCAGACACGGATTTGAAATAGGACTGGCTAATCTGGTCTATGCTATTCCAATTGCAATTCTAATGTTTCTTCTTGAATTTTTTATAGGATTTTTTTCTAAAGTAGGAAATTATTTTATTGTCTTTGATTCTCCATTCAAACACAATATCATAGAACTTACTGTTTTACCACTAATCAATTTACTCTCATTTATCCCAGATCATTTGCAAATTGTTTTAGGAGTTATTCTCTTGGTCGGAAGTCTGAAATATATTCCGAAGTTTATGATAAATATTTGGGGAAAGAGATATCTTAAAAGAAAAATAAACAGTTTTTTAGATAAAAAATATCGGTCTTTCCTGCTTGGGCTTGGAATTACTGTTCTTTTGATGTCCACGAGTATTACGATAACCTTCCTTATTCCTTTGGTAGTCACGAGACTCACCAAACTGAAAAACGTGATTCCTTATATGATTGGCGCAAACCTTGGCGGTGTTTCAGAGATTGTTCTTGGAGGACTTGTTCTTGGAGGCGGCGCACTTCCAGCTGTTTTCACATATGTCTCTTTTTCATTAATCGGACTGCTTTGGCTGTTCAATACTGACCTGATGTTCAAAGCCACAAAATTTCTGTCCAAAAGAACGCTTCATATCTCGAGAAAAAGAGCCCTGATGTTTATCGTAGTATTTGTTCTGGTTGCCTTGATCTTGTCTTTCATTTAATTGTTCTTACCAATAGGTTTTTAATTGATGCTGTTATTAAAAAACAAAATGAAAATAAACAACAAAATAGCAAAGAAACTGAAAAAGGATTTTCCTATTTTCAAGAATAATAAAGGACTGATTTATCTGGATAATGCCGCTACATCCCAAAGGCCTAAATCAGTTATAAAAGCCCTGACAGATTTTTATGAAAAAGACAATGCAAACATCGAGAGAGGATTTTACACTCTTGCTGAAAAAGCTATGACAGATTATGATAATGCGAGAAAAACCATTACTGGTTTTATTGGTGCTTCTCCAGAAGAAATCCTATTCACAAAAAATACTACCGAATCTATTAACCTATTGTCTTACACAATTTTATCAATTATTCCTCGAAAAAAAGATGAAATCGTCCTTACAGAGATGGAGCACCATTCCAACCTGGTTCCATGGCAGCAGCTTGCAAAGAGAAATAAAATGAAGCTGAAGATAATTAGGATTAAAGAGGATTTTACTCTTGATATAGAAGATGCCAAGCGAAAGATTACAGATAAAACAGCAATAATCTCGATTACACATGTCTCAAATGTTCTAGGAACAATAAACCCTATAAATGAAATTGTTGAATTAGGAAAAAATTCTGGTGCGATAACTATAATTGATGCTGCACAGAGTGTTTCTAGTATAAAAATTGATGTCAAGAAACTAGATTGTGATTTTCTTGCATTCTCTTCTCACAAGATGCTCGGGCCGACAGGAATAGGAGTCCTCTATGGAAAAAAAGAACTTCTTGAGAAATTACCTCCTTTTAATTTTGGAGGAGGAATGATAAAAAAAGTTGAGTGGGGAAGTGCTGAGTGGCAGGAGATTCCTGAAAAGTTCGAGGCAGGAACACAGAATATATCTGGAGCTATTGGTTTGGGAGAAGCGATTAGATATCTGGAAAAAATTGGCTTGGAAAATATTGCTAATTGGGAGAGGCAACTGACAAATTATGCGCTGAGAAAACTTAAAGAAATTCCTGAGATAAAAATCTATAATCCTGGCCCAAACAAGAGCGCAGGAATAATTTCTTTCAGCCTTGGAAAGATTCATCCGCATGATGTTTCTTCTTTGCTTAATGAAAAAGGAATTGCAGTAAGGGCAGGACACTGCTGCGCAATGCCTCTGATGAAAAAACTCGGAATTCCACAGGGAGTTTCAAGAATAAGTTTTTCAATATTCAATACTTTTGAAGAGATAGATAAACTTGTTGAAGCGCTTAAAAAAATAAAAGAGAGATTTGAATAAAATGAAAAAGAGAGACCTATACAACAAAAAAATTCTGGAATTATGGAGAAACCCAAAGAACTTTGGAGAACTGGAAAATCCCACTCATGAACATGCTGAAGCAAATACCATATGCGGGGATGAAATGTGGATTCATCTTAGAGTTGAAGACGGAATTATAAAAGACGTAAGATTTTTCGGAGCAGGCTGCCTTGTCTGCATTATTTTTGCATCAGAGCTTACAGAAAAAATTAAGGGGATGAGAACAGAGCAAGTCCTCGAATTAAAAAATGAAGATATTTTGAAGCTTCTGGATATCGAAGTAACTCCTCTGAAAAGACGGTGCGCATGTCTTTCTCTCGACGCTGTTCAGAACTGCATTAGGAAAGGGAAAATCAAGGATTAGGTTTCTTATTTCTTCTGAATTTGTTTTGTAAGCCAGATTATCAGCAGAACCATGCCAACTATTATGAGAATCATGAAGAGCCAGCCAAAGAGCCCCATGCCCCACATTCCTGTTCCAAATACACTTCCCATCATCTGACCGCAAAAATCATCACTTCCATTTGCAGAGACAAAGCTAACCAGCAAGAAAAACACCAATATAGTCAAAATTATATTTTTCATTTGCGACCTCCAGATTTAATTTATGAAATTTTTTATTATCTTATTTCCTCAATTATTGTTCCTGTATTTTTATATACAAGTGTGATTCTTATCCCCTTTATTCTATCTAATTCATAAATTGTATTAATTAAATCATCTTGTCTAATCTTATATAAAAATTCATATCTATCACTCCAACTATTATCAATCATTGGATGATCTTTTTCACCTATAAGTTTTTTTTCAAGCAATTCTTTTCTTATTTTAACAAAATTTATACATTTTATCCTCTATCTTTTTTTGTTTTTATTTAATAAGTTTGGATTATTTTTGGTTGAAGGGCATTAACCCCCACAACCACAACTGCCAGTTCCGGAAACTACTCCACAAGTGGTTAATCCGCAGTTTCCTTCCGTTCCACAAGTTCCTTGGCAATCATCATAAGATTGTTCTTCAGGAATTTCGGCATTTACTGTGGTAATTCCTATAATAACAATAGCCGTAAATGCCAACAACCCTATGATTAAAGCAATAATTCCTAAATTCACATAGCACCTCCATTAAAGTTTAATTGAGATTATCAGGAAATAGTTTATTATAACCGCTTTGGAGAAACTAGTTTCCTCCATATATTTCTTCATCAAGTATACAATCTTCAATAGTTAATTTGCAAAATCCTTTTTCTATTCCGGATACGCATTCAGGACACACATCATCAAATCTATCTTCAAAAATAGCCTCGTCACAATGACAAGTTCCTTCTTCAAATTTCCAATGTCCTAGATAGCACATCGTACAGGCAGGTTCTATACAACAATTATAATCTCCTTTTTTCTCTGCAGATTCTATCGCACTATATAAATTTCCAATAACCCTTCTAGTAGATTTATTGTTAATTATTAATATCGCATTGATTACAACTATTAAAAAAACAAATAGAAAAATAACTAAATATATTTTTTTCATTTTATAATTCTCCTTCAATCATCTCTTTAAATACTTCAAATGGCTGTGCTCCTGTAAGAATTTGTCCATTTATAAAAAAAGTTGGTGTTCCTCGGACTCCTGCTTTTTGCCCCTCTTGGAAATCTTTTTGAACTTCACTGGCCATTTCTCCAGAATCCAAACATGCATCGAATTCTCCAGCATTTAATCTGATATTTTTTGCGTATTGTTTAAATGAGCTGACTCCTCCAACGACTCCTCCATCAAATAATTTGTCATGCATTTCGTAATATTTCCCTTGCTCACCAGCACACTCTGCAGCTTCTGCTGCTTTTTGTGCATTTGCATGAAAGTTTAAAGGAAAGTCCCTGTAAATTAGTTTAACTTTTCCAGTGTCTATATATTCACTTTTTATTTGAGGCAGAGTATTCAGGTAAAATCTAGTACAAAACGGGCATTCATAATCACTAAACTCTATTATTGTAACAGGGGCATCATCATTTCCAAGAATTGCGTCATCATCTTCATCAATATTTATTACTTTTTGTTGTGTTGGAATTTGTTGTTGGACTTCTCTTATCGTGTTCCCTATTCCAGAAGATTTTATTAAACCATAGCCCAAGATTATAATAACAATAATTGCCATTACTGACACATAAAACCAAGGATTTTTTAAAACACTCAAATTTTTTTTATTTTCCATCACAAATATAAAAAAATATCTATTATAACCGCTTTGGAGAAACTAGTTTCATAAAACTTTTGAAAAGTTTTAGATCAAACCAGGACTTTTTCAGTTCCTGAGAACAACGATATTATTCATTCCTCTTCTTTTTCTCTCAATAATCTGCTTGGCTTCCAGCTTGTCGAGAAGACGCGTGAGTTTGACTTTTCCGACATCGAGTTTTTCTTTTAAGGTTGCCTGGAACATCGTGCCGTTTTCTTTTTCAAGCAAGTTGACAACTCTTTTTTCATCTCTGTCAAGCTTACTTTTATCAATTTTCTTTTTTCTTTCCTTGACTTTTTTCACAATTACCTTTTCTTTTGGTTTTGTAAAGATTAATACAAGACCGATAATTACCACAAGACCCACAATCCCCAGTGCCAGATAGGTCTGCTGATCCACTGTCTGATTCATGACACAGACAGCCGCGTGTTCTGCACCGCAGTTACTGGAGATAATATCCTTCAATGTCGACTGAAACAAGAATATGATGATTATCAATAAGATAGCCATTCCAATCACCAAAAACCCTACATGTTTGTTTTCCATCTTTTTTATTGGATTTGTTTAGCCTCCTCGCTCAAAGATTTAAGCCCTCCACGAATTACATAAATATAAGTTTCCTTATATTCTCCATAATCGTAAGGAAAGGGTTTATACTCAACAGAAATTGATTCAATAAAGTCTTTCTGATCATCTTGACTTAAAAGCCCGAGTCTTGTTGCTTGTTCTATACCGAAACATCTCTTGAATTTATTTCTGAAACAGGCAAATCCGTGTTTATCAGAATACTGCTTGATATCTCTTTTTAACTCAAAAAAATCCTGCGGGAGATTATAAGGATGTTCATGCCAAAGTTTAAAATGTCCTACAAAAAAGAAATCCTCCAGAATTTCTTCACCTTCCTGTATAAGCAACATTTTTTTTGGAATTTTTTTAAAATTATGCATTCCACTACAAATAATTTTCAAAGCACCGCATTTTATCTCCTTGCATGATAACCCATTTCGTGTTATTCCAAAAACATTACGATTTAGACCAATTTTTATTAATTCACTTAAACTGGGAGTAAATAAAGATGGTTGTATTTCTCCTAACATATAAATCCAAAAAACAATCGTTTTTTAAATGTTTTGTAGAATTATCACACCGCATTACAGTCAACTGTATAGCCACTATCTATGTATTTTTGCCAATCTTCACTGAAAAATTCAATTTGTTTTTGGCACCAACCGCAACCAGGATGATAAAGAAAATACATTTTATCTTGTATTAAGTCATCAACTGTATAAGTTTCCTTATATCCATAATCAAGAATATTTCCTTCTGAATCTGCCCATGCTGGTGTTCCTCTGATAGAAGCACACATCTCTTGTTTTAGAGTAGCTTCTCCGCCGTTTCCATCAGCAACTACCTTACCACCGATTCCAAAACCTCCTGTAAACAGAGAGATTACGAAAAGAACTGCAAATACGACTGCTGCAACTTTCCATATCGTGTCTTTTTTAATTGTTAAAGTTTTTTCTGCCATTTTTATATAATCAAAAAAAGGCTTTATTAATCTTTCTATAATATCCCTTGCTCTAAAATTTCATCCCAGGATATTTCTCCGAGAGCGACCAGTGCTTCCCTCATTGTTAAAATAGGTTTTGGATAATTTGCAAAGTCGTCAAGCGCAATTCTCGGGCATGCGAGCTCTATGAAAGCATCAATATTGTAAAAGTTCATGATTTTATCAGGAGTTAAATCAGCCATTGTAATAATTATGACATTTTTTCCGCGCTCTTTCAGTTTTTCTATTATTTTTTCAGGAGAGCCGAATTTCTGCCCGCATTTCATACCGACGATAATCCCCACATTTTTTGCCTCTTTTAATTTTTCAATAGCAATTGCTCTCTGTTTGAGAATTTTATCTTTCAAATCTCCCATTATTTTCACATCATTATTATAAACATCGATTAAAATGACTGGTTTTTTGAGAGCAAGAGTTGCACCAATTGAATGAAACTTATTTCCTATAATCACAAAACAATCAACCTGCTCTTGAATTTCTTTTGCTCCCTGATAATCACAGCCAGTTATATGTCCTTCATAAGCATTTGTGCCTCTTTTCTTTGAAAGAATAACTTCTTTACCTTTTTCCTCGTAAAATTTCTTTATATTTTCAATATCATGACAGTGCTGTATTGAATAAGATAACCCGATTGTGTTATAAGATTTAATTACATCAAGGGATTTTTGTAATAGTGGATTTAAATCTAGAATATCTTTGACTTCTATGTAAATCACTGGAAAATCTGTTTTGATAAATTCTGCATGTCCGAAATGTACGATTAAATCAGCGTCGATATTTCGTGCTTCATCTATAGCAATGTCACAACCACCCCAGCACGTTTCCCCTGAAAAAACAACTTCGATTCCAAGCTCGTCGAACCAGCCCTTAATTTCATTAGCATTTTGTTTGATTCCTTCTGCAAGCTGAACAAGAACTTTTTTCGGATTTGCCTTTTTTAGTTCTTCAATTAATTTTTCTTTTTCAAAATCCAGAGCCATATGGAATTATCAGAAATAAGCTATAAAAGGATTTTGGTTTAAGAAACCAAGTTTTCTAATTCTTTTTTTATTTCTAGAATAGTACAGCCCTTTATCTTTTTATTTTGCCTATAGTTTCCAAAATTATCAGAACTAGTGGATGTATAATAATCTAATATTGAATTAACTTTAACCTTTATTTCAAAGTAATCACGATTATGGTTCATTCTTATTTCAATAGGAATGCCTAAGCCATAATCTATGTAATTTATTCTATAAATTTCACCTTCTGATTCAGAAAACTGTGAATCTAATATTATATTATCTTTTCGTTTGTCAGTTAAATCTTTTTCAAGTCTTGAAAAAATATCCCCAATTGTTTCGATTTTTTCCCCATCCAGAAAATCTAAAAGATTTCTAGCAAATTCTCCTAATTTTTCTGGTGTGATTAATCGTGGTTTAGGTCGTGGTTTAGGCATTTTAAAAATAGAATAAAACTTATTTATAAATTTAATCAATATGTAGAAACCCTTTTATTTTTTATATATTCATATGCAGAATAAGCAGCAGTGCAGCCATCTGCGACTCCTGTTATGAGCTGTTTTAAATGGTTGTCTGTGACATCGCCTGCAGCATAAACTCCTGGAATATTTGTTTCAGAAGTTTTGTGATTGATTTTTATTTCTCTTGCTTCGTTTAATTCAACTCCAAGCGAGCTGGCAAGTTCTGAGAGAGCTGTGTGACCTATTGCAACAAAAACCCCGTCGACTTTTAGCTCATTTGAATTTTTATATTTCTTGTCCAGAACAATGCTTTTAACTATTTCATCACCTTTTATTTCCTTAACATTTGTTTGTGTTATAATCTCTATTTTTTCATTTTTCTTCAAGCGTTCAAGGTTTATAGGCTCTGGATGGATTTGCTCTCCGCGATAAACTATATAGACTTTTGTAGCATATTCTGTTAAAAATAAAGCATTTTTTGCAGCACTGTTTGAACCGCCGATAACTGCAACAATTTTATCTTTGAATAATGGTCCATCACATATAGCACAATAACTGACTCCTTTATTTTCAAATTCCCCGGCTCCTGGAACATCTAGTTTTCTGTATTTTGTTCCTGTTGCAAAAAGAATTGTTTTAGAATTGTATTCTGAGCTACTGGTTTTTATTATGAAACCCTTATCGAATTTTTTTATTTCCGTTCCTTTTTCTTCTTTTATCTCGATTACGTTATAAGAACGTGCGTGAGCCTCAATTTTTTCTGCAAGCCCTTTTCCTGAGATTTTTGTAAAACCAGGATAGTTTTCAACAAGATGGGTTGTTGTTATTGTTCCGCCAACAGGGTGCTCTGTGCTGTGAGGATGACCGAGAACAAGAGTTTTGAGATTAAATCTTGCTGCATATATTGCAGCTGCCAAGCCAGCTCCTCCTGCACCAATCACGACAAAATCATAATCATTTTTTTCCATTTTTCTTGAAATGGGAAAAGAGAGGGGTTTTATAAAAGTTTAGAATTCAGAAGTCTATCTCAATAAATCAAATGATTTTTAAAGAAACGTAAATTTACTTTAATTATGACTAAATTAATTCAAGAACCAATTGGAATTATAATATCAGAAGGAGCTGGTGCCGAAATCATAGATGCGACTTTGAAATGTCTTCAAGAAATTGAAGATATCAAACAAATAAAATTCAATTTTATAAAATATCAGGGACCACAACCATCTGCTACGGAATACAAAGAGGATATACAACGAGAACTTACAAAATTTTATCAAAAAATCAAAAAGGAAAAAGGTTGTATTATTCGTAGCGGGATATATGCTAATACAGTTTATCAACTTCGTAAAGATTTTAATTTACTCTATAAGCCAATTTATTTCAAACCAATACCGGAACTTTTAGATACTTCTTTGTTGAAAAAAGAACTCGCTGAAAAAATAGATATTCTTTTAATCAGAGAGAATTCCCAAGGTTTATTATTCAGTGAAGAAGAGATTAGAAAAACAAAAACCGACGAAAAGATACTTTATGGCACTTTTACTTACGAAGAAAATAAAATAAACGCTCTTGCTAAAATAGCTTTTGAACAAGCCCAAAAAAGACGCAAAGTATTGGAATTATTTATCAAAGGTGATGTTTGGCGAAAGCTTTTACCATTATGGCTTGATGTATTTGAATCTATTGCTAAAAATTATCCTCAAGTCAATTTTGATTGGGAACATGCAGATATCGGTTTAGCTAACGTATTGATGAACCCTACAAGACATGATGTTATAGTTACTTTAGGAATAGTTGGTGACACCATAGCAGACGTGTATGCTGCTTTATTATATGGCACAAGGGCAGTTACTCCATCTGCTAATATTAGTCCTGATGGGTTTTCCACTTTTCAAACTATTCACGGAGCTTGTACAGAACTCGCTGGGCAGAATAAAGTAAATCCTATCGGTCAAATTCGTTCAGCGGCAATGATGTTAAATTTGTTTTTTGGAATGCCCAAAGAGGCAGAACTTATTGAAAATGCCATTAGAAGAGTTTTAGCTAAAGGTTATAGAACTGTTGATATTTATCATTCTAATTATCCAGATCATAAACTTATTGGAACAAAAGAAATGACAGAATTGATTATTAAAGAAATTAAAAAATTAGCAAAAAAATCCGTATGAGAAAAATATGCAAAATGGCCTTTTTGTTCTAAAAATAGTTATTAAAACTCCCCATAATCTGGCTGAGTTTTTCCAGTACCAAGAGATTCCTTGCCTGTGGCAGAGATAATATCATCTATTCTCAGAATCATAATTGAGACATCGCTGGCAGAGTTT
>CAYFUJ010000054.1:0-1627 GCA_964346485.1 Candidatus Woesearchaeota archaeon | reverse complement strand
GCATGCCCGAGTAACTCAGTCTGGATAGAGTGCTTCCCTCCTAACCTTTTGGTGTAAGGAAGAAGTCGAAGGTTCAAATCCTTCCTCGGGCATTTTGCATAAACTTTATTAAACAACTTTTCACTAATATTTTAAGCGCTGGTAGTTCAGTGGTAGAATCTCTGCCTTCCAAGCAGATGACTCGGGTTCGAATCCCGACCGGCGCATTTTTTGAAAATGGAAGAAAAAGAAGAAAATAAAGAAAAATTCAAAACAAAAATAACGAAATTTCACAACAAATACTACAAACATCTTCTCATTATTCCTGCAGTAATTCTTCTGATCTCTTTTGTATATGTTGGTATTTTTTATTATAACAATGGTGATTTTATGCATAAAGATATTTCTCTGACAGGCGGAACCAGCATTACGATTTATGAGAAAGTTGATATAAATGAACTAAAGATTTACCTTTCAGATAAATTAGAGAGCCTTACTGTGAGAGAGACCTCGGATCTGATAACGAGAGAACAAATAGCAGTAATTATAGAAACTACCTCTAATGCGAATACGACAAGGAATGTTTTAGAAGATTATTTAGGTTATGAATTAATTGATGGAGAAAATTCTAGTTTTGAGTTTACAGGTTCTGCATTAAGCGAGAGCTTTTTTGGTCAACTCGTTCTGGCAATTATAACAGCATTTTTGTTCATGGGTTGGGTTGTCTTTATTCTTTTTGGAAAAAAGCTGAAGATAAAATTACTCACAGGATTTATTTCAATCTTACCTATTCTATCTTTTTTTCTTTTTGGATTATCCTTCAGTCTTGTCATGATTTTATCTCTGATAGCGTTTATAATTAATTTTGTTTTTTATTTTAAGAATAGTATTCCGTCCCTAGCAATTATCCTCTCAGCATTTGCAGATATTTTTATGACTCTTGCACTGTTTGATCTTTTAGGAATGAAAATGTCTACGGCAGGCATTGTCGCGTTTTTGATGTTAATCGGTTATTCTGTGGACACAGACATTCTTTTGACAAACCGGGTTTTGAAAAGGCATGAAGATTCGCTAAATAAAAGGCTTTTTTCCGCATTCAAGACAGGAATAACCATGACTCTCACATCTCTTTTGGCAGTAATCATAGCCTTGCTAGTCGTAAGCTCTTTTTCACCAGTCCTTACAAAAATATTCACGGTTCTTGTTATTGGATTGGGTTTCGATATATTGAATACATGGATAACTAATGTTTCAATACTTAAATGGTACGTGAAAAAAAAGGAGAATAAATGAAAATAGAAAATATTAAAACAAAATTTGGAAAAATTAAATTTTTCAAAACTAGAGAAGCATCTTTTAATATAGAAACAGTTAAACCAAAAAAGAAACTTCCAACTTGTTATTTAAAGAAAAATTATGGGTATTTAATTATAATTGATGGAAAAGCAAGATCCTCTAAAGGGAATTTGAAAAAAGGAGATTTTATTAAAATAAAACCTAAAGAAAAATTCTGGATAGAAAATTCGTCTAATAAAAATTTAAAATATCTTGCAGTAGATATCCCTCCTGTTAAAGAAAAAGATATAGTTTGGTTAAAATGAAACTTAAATTAACCTGGAAAATTTGGCTTTTGATAATTTTCTTAATT
>CAYFUJ010000053.1:0-2084 GCA_964346485.1 Candidatus Woesearchaeota archaeon | reverse complement strand
TTTACTGTGAAAGCAGATTTTATTAATGTAACAATAGAGTAGGAGAAAAAAATGGGAACTTCGAAAATAAAAAAAGCCATTGTCAGAGAGATACAAACCAAGCAGTTTGAACAAGTTACAGTTACAGTTGAAATTGAAGAAGAAATTTCTTGGAAAGATCTGGCAGAAAGAAACAAAAAAACCGATAAAATTACAACCATGTTAATGGATGATTTTAAAAAGACATATAATGAGGTTGTTAAAACTTTAGGTGTAGAAAGACTTATTGGTTCAGTAAAAATTGAAAAAAGAAACGATTCATCAGGTGATGAAGTAGATATATTTGATGAAGAATAAAATAGGTTGATTATTATGGCAGAAAAAGAACTTGAAGAATTTGAAGAAATGTTTGGGCTGACATCTACAAAAACTGATGACAGCGATCAGGCAGAGGAATATGGTCACAGTACGGAACCAGATGAGCCATTTGAAGAAATAGTTGAAGAAATGTCCAATGAAATAAAAGATATGAAAGATAAAGGATTTGAAATGGAAGAGACTAAAAAAGAGGCACAAGAAATCATTGAAGAGATTTGTGAAAAGGGTTCTGATAGATCTGAACATAAAGATGAGGATGATATTTTTGATTCTCTACCACAAGATGATTCTAAGCAGGAAGAAGATTGGAACAACATTGAAGAAGAACCAGAACCAGAATCAGAAGAAACTACATCTTCTAATTTAGAACAAGAAACTGTTTCAAATGATGACAAAATAAAATGGTTATTTAAAAGCCCCTCTGCTATGTACGATAATTTTTACAAGGCTAAGGAAAAACTTATATTTGAATATATGGTAGGTGGTCAAGTTGAGTATACGAGGTGGATAAACGAACTTGCCAATGCCGAAGTTAAAATAAAAAGTGAGGTTTTCGATCAACAAATAACCCTTGATCAGATGGAAGAGGTTCAGCAACATAGAGAAAGAGTTAAATATATCAGTATTAGAGTTAATAATCAATACTATATGTTTAAAAGATTTATCGAAATAATGAGGGGCTTTTTAGCAAAAATACAATATATAAAGCCACAGATTAAACAAGAGGGTCTTATATTTGAACACATGAGAGATCTTGAATTATATTACACTCGTTTGGAAGCTCTTCATGATTCTGCTTTAAAGGCAGAGAAAAGTTTAGCGGCAGCATTTGATACGTTAAGTAGAAAAGTAAGCATTTGTATGGAATTGCGCCCAGTTGACAGATATGAAAAAAAAGAAAGACCTGTTGAGAGAAGAGAAGAAAGACCAATAATAAGAAAAGAAGAAGATAATAGTGATTTAGATATATTTGATGAGTTGCCAAGTAATGCAAGCACTCGCCCAAAGAAATTAAAAACAGGTGAAATTGGTTGGGATGAGTTTTAATAGTTAAAAATAAAGAAGAAAAATATAAAATTTTATGTAGGAGATTTAGTTATGGCAGAATATGTACAATGGGACACAGTTACAAAGGATGATGGTGGAAACGGAAGAAATGCATATCTTCGTTTAAAGAGCGGAGAAACCTATCGTATTCGTCCCCTTTTTAGGCTTGTCAGGTTTTATAAATATTTTTACAAAAATAGCGGAGTGTTAAGAACAGCTATTTGTAAAGACCCTGAAACTTGCGAGGTAAGAGACAAGCATCCAGAATTGCCAAAACCTTCCCTTCGTTATGCTTCTTATATTATTGACAGAGCAGACGGTAAGGTTAAAATTCTGGAAGGTCCGCAAAAGGTTTTTCGTCCTATAGCAGGAAGTTTTTCAGTAACAGGTAAAAACCCAGGAGGAGCTAAAGATGGTAGCGACTGGAGCATTTCGGTTAGTGGAAAGGGATTTAATACAACATATGATGTTGTTTTTGTTGAAAACACCCCTATCACAAAAGAAGAAAGAGAAATGATACAGGAAGCTATTGAAGGGGACACTAAGAAACTTCTAAAAATTTATAAAGAAGACACCCCTGAACAAATAGAAGAAAAATTGTTCGGAGAATGGAAGAAAAGAGATACAGGAGAAAGTAAAGAGCAAACTCCTGCTGAGGCATCTGCCTCTGCTCCATCTGA
>CAYFUJ010000052.1:0-1996 GCA_964346485.1 Candidatus Woesearchaeota archaeon | reverse complement strand
GGAACATGTTTTTCCCCTTTCCAATCTGCTGTTTTTGGTTCTAATAACTCCATTTCTTGTTTACAACACTCTATATAGTCAGCAGTAGCGAAAAGGACCGTCCCGCATTTATTACATTTATAAACTTCTTTTACCATATTGACACCTCTTTTTATTGATAATCCTAACTTTTCTTTTTAACATGTTAAGGTTATAAAATTAAAATAAAAAAAAAAAATGGGTATAAGTCCTTTTAGGTGATCAATGAATATAAGTTTTTACTCAAACGTGCTGAGAACGGTTTGAACGAATTTTTGCTTGTCGCCGAGGATTTGATATCCTATTTTTTTCTTTTTATTATTTTTTATTAAATAACTATACAATGGGCGTCCTGCTAGATTAGTGAATGGAATATATCCGTATTCCACAAGGAACGCGTGTAATGTAAATAATTTATGCCCGTATTCCCTATCTCTCTGCTTTCTCCCCGCTCCACTCCCTTTAATCTGTGAATGCTTGCTTTCTATTTTGTTGGTAGTGATGTGTTTTCCCTTAAAAATTTTGAATACGGGGGTAAGTAGTTGGAGCATCCACTTTTTTGCGCCCGCCCGCATGGATAACTTGTTGGTCTCGAAATTTACAAATATTTTAGCAGTCCCTTCTTTTTGGAACGAAGCGGATTGGAACTCCTCCAATTTTTGCCGCCATGGCTCGTTTTTCAATTTAATGGATTCTTCTTTTCGTGGTCTTCCTAGTCCTTTCTTAATATTGCCCTTTATAATCTTGATCTCACATTTAAACTTGAGCTCGTGCTTATCATGGTAAAATGCTTTCCAGTGTGTCATGATCTTATAATGTAAAAAATGTGGACCAAGCTTTACATATTTGCTGATGACAACCTCTCCACGTTGCTTTTCAGTGTGGAATTGAACAACATGGATTACTTTACTACCGAAAATCTTAGCAATTGATTTATAAGAAGGCTCTCCGTCAGTGATGAGAATTTTAAGTTTTTCTCTACACGCTTCAGGGATTTTGTGGAACGCTTCAAGAATAGAGTCCTTGAGTTCACCCTCTTCTACGGGATCAGTAGAAAGTGTTTCATAATCATTGTTGATAAATATGATTTCTGCATTAGAATTGCCCCGTTCTCCCATATAAGTCTCATCTCCTAACATGACTCCGCTTGGTAGTTCTTTAATTTTTTGCTCAATTATCTCCGAATTCTGTTGAAATACCTGCAAAACAAACGATTTTTTAAACTTGCTTAACTTTTCTTGAGGAACTCTCCATCTCTTTGCTACTCCTGTGAGGGGATAATTATAAAAAAATAATTCGTAAAGTATCTTTTTAATTTTTTCTTGATAAAGTAATAAATTAATCATTTCAAGCTCGTTTCCAAACCGTTTCCCACATTGAGAACATTGAATCCTATGGTCCTTTTTACATTTAATGGTATTAAATCCATCCCAAATAATGGAACCAATATGGGCGCACACCCCAGGAGGAGGAGATTTTGAATTCCTTTTAATAGGTCCAGAAAAAAAATTTATTCGCATTTTATCGTTCAAACTAGGATAACTCATTATTTTCTCCCACCAATTTTCATCATCTAATTAATATAGGGGAGATCTTTTATTTTAATATTTCCCCGAGAGTTGAGGCTCTTAGCTGCACAAAGAATGATAGTTCTTGAAGCAAAAATGAAACAGATCCAAAGGTTTATATGAAATCCATCTAAATTTTTACAAAACAAAAAAATGAAAAAAATTTGGGTTATCACCTAAAAGGCATTAACCTCAAAAAAATTATTTTTTTTTATTCTTACTACTCTTCTTATCGAGATTTGGGAATTATTATTAATCCTTTCTTAATTAAAATGATTATGACAGCGACTCCAGCACCAATACTTACAAAAACTACTATCAAGACGATTAGTAATGTCAAATCGGTTTTATCGTCGTCGTTATCGTCGTCATCATCGGGAGTCGGTAAAGGAGGTGGGAGTGGAGGGCTA
>CAYFUJ010000051.1:0-25213 GCA_964346485.1 Candidatus Woesearchaeota archaeon | reverse complement strand
CAAAGGAGATGAAATAAATATAGATTTGGAAAAATTAAAAATTTATGCAGATAAGTTAGAAAAGTTTATAAGCACGATAAAGCAATTTCTTTTGTCATAACTCGAAAAGTTTTAATTTGAATTAAAATGTCAAAAATAATTGTTATTACTTCAGGAAAAGGGGGTGTGGGAAAAACAACTACAGTGATTAATCTGGCTGCTGCTATGAATTATTTTGGAAAAGATGTTCTCGTTATTGATGGAAATCTCTCTACTCCCAACGTCGGAATTCATCTGAATGCTCCTGAAGTTCCCATAAGTCTAAATAACATTTTGCGAGAAGAAGCCGAACCTTTTGAAGCTGTTTATGAGCATGATTCAGGAATAAAAATAATGCCTGCTTCTATTTCAATAAAAGAATTGAAAATAACAAAACCTGAAAAAATGAAGGGGTTTAAAAAGGATTTTAAAAAGATCGCGGAAAATATAATAGTTGACTGCTCTGCAGGTCTTGGACATGAGGCCTCGTCTGCAATAGCACTAGCAGATGAATTAATCATAGTAACAAATCCTGAAATGCCTGCAATAACAGATGCTCTTAAAGCAGTAAAAATTGCAGAGCAGATGAAAAAACCAGTAATAGGAGTCATTGTGACAAGGGTAAGAAAAGACAAAATAGAACTGCCCCCTGAAGTGGTTAAGGAAATGCTCGAAGCCCCTATTCTCGGAATGATTCCTGAAGACGATTATGTCAAGAAATCGATAAATGCAAAAAATCCTTTAGTTCACATATATCCAAAAAGCAAGGCTGCCCGCGCATATAAAGAAGTTGTTGCTAAAATTCTTGACGTAAAATATGATTCAAAAAAAGATAGGGAAAAAGTTATTGAAAAACTTCTGAAAAAGCTTGGATTAAAGGCGTGATTTTGTTTAGTAATGTGTTAAACTTAAGGTGTGGGGGGTTCTGGTGGCGGTTCCTTATTATGCACAAGTATATCTTCAGCAAAATAATTATTATAATCTCCTTCTACTTCAATGTTATAAACAGTATTAACTCCATTTATATCTTCTAAAGAAATTACTATAATTTCCTGTCCATTTGAATCCAATAAAATATCCCCTAATTCTATTGCGTGCACCTTTATCCATTCCTGTCTATTAACAACCCACACGGGATGATTTGAAGTAACTTCCAATTCTCCATTTATTATAACATAACCCTCTACATCTTCATGAACTAAAGAATGTGCTACTTTCGAAATTGTTTTGAGGTTATTCTCTGTATCATAAGATACAATCCACTCTCCTCCTTTAACTTGTTCTATATTTTTATAACTTCCATCAGCCATAAGCACTTTTGTCCCAGAAAGGAAACAACCGGGCTGATAATAACAACCATATGGCTCATAAGGATAACAACCTGGGGGAGCTACGTAATCACACTCGTAATAATCCTCACCAGGAGGACAACCATCAACATCACAGGAAGTATCTGTCCAACTGTATTTTTTTATAGTATACCAACCATAAGAAGAATCTCCTGTTCTCATGCAAATATTAAAAGAACTGCTTCTAAGATCGTCGCCTGAACAATAACTACTTCTGTATCTCAATAATCCATCATTTGTATCATCACAGGAAGTGTCTATTCCTTGTATTCTAACAATTAAATTCGTTAACCCACTTCCATCTCCTATGAAAAAACTTGCACTTACACTCCCATTAATCCCCAACTTCGCTCCAGGATCTGTAATCCCAATGCCAATATTATCATTAGTTTCATAAATTACCGAATTGCCAAGAGTAGTTGCGGTAGTGAATTTAGGAATGTAATTGGCTGTACCACTACCATTAATATTACCTGCACCTGTATCTGCACAAGTCCATGCAGAACCGTCCCACTGTAAAAATTGATCAGGACTACATCCATTTGGAGGTTCAATCTGTGTTATAGCATGCCCTGGGTTTGGAACTACTGCATAAACAAAAACACCGATAACAACCAAGCTAAAAAAAGCAATAAGGGTATAGAGCCATCTGTTGGTAAGATTTATCTGTAATTTTTTTGTTCCGGATTTCTTAGATTTTCCAGCCATCTTCCTCTTTTCTTATAGAGTATAGAATAATAAATGGTATTTAAATATTTTTATTATAAAATTAAATCTTCTTAAACAAGGGTTTTGCTTTTTTGATTTTCTTTGCACTAAAATGCTTTTTAATCTTCTCGCTTGATTCTGGAATAAATGGCCAAAGCAATTCTGCAATTTTTAATATCACTTCTTTTAAATTATACAAAACTGCTTTCTTCTCCTCTTCTTTATTTATCTCCCAAGGTTTTTCCTCTTGAATCCATTTATTAGACGCATCTATGATAATAAAAATTCTATTTAAAGCTTTATCAAAATGGAATTTCTGCATAAGATCCCCAATATCTTTTTTTGCCTCAATTGTAAGATTAGGGATTCTATATTTAGAATTTTTTTTACATCCAAACTTCTCAATCAAACCTGAAACCCTGCTCACAAGATTTCCAAGCTTATTTGCTAGTTCGTTGTTGTGTCTCTCAATCAAAACTTTTTCAGAAAAATCCCCGTCTTCTCCAAAAACAGTTTCTCTGAATAAAAAATATCTTGCAGAATCCGCTCCTGCTATATTAATCAATTCATCAACATTAATCACTTTTCCCCTAGATTTTGAAATTTTTTCCTTGTTAAAAGTCCACCAGCCATGTGCAAAAACGCTTTTCGGAAGTTCCAAGTCAGCAGACAAAAGTATCGCATGCCATATCACTGTATGAAACCATAAAATATCTTTTCCAATTAAATGCAAATCAGCTGGCCAAAATCCCTTTGCTCCGGAAACATAATTAAGCAAAGCATCAAACCAAACATAAGTTACATGTTTTTTGTCAAATGGTAGCGGAATCCCCCATGAAAAACCTGTTCTGCTAATGCTTAAATCTTGAAGCCCTTCTTTTAATCTGTTAATTATTTCTTTTCTTCTAAAAGGTGGAAGAATTAGCTTGGGATTTTTTTCATATAATTTAACTAATTTATCCTGATATTTGCTTAATCTAAAAAAATAACTCGGTTCTTTCAGTTTTTCTATTTTTATTTTATGAGTAGGGCAACATCCTTCTTTTAAGTCTTTTTCAGTATAATATGCCTCGCACTCGGTACAATAATATCCTTTATATTCTCCGAGATAAATATCTCCTTTTTTGTAAACTTTTTCAAGAATTTCCCTGACTTTTTTCTCGTGATCTTTATCAGTTGTTCTTATGAATCTATCATATTCTATCTCTAATTTTTTCCAGGCATCTTTAAACTTTGGCACAAGGCCCTCTACAAATTCCCGAGGATTTTTGCCTTTTGCCTTTGCTGCCTTTTCAATCTTTTTTCCGTGCTCGTCTGTGCCTGTAAGAAACCTCGTCTCGAATCCTTTAAGCTTGTACCATCTGTTTAATATATCTGCTGCTATTGTTGTGTATGCATGCCCGATATGCGGCACATCATTAGGATAATATATCGGAGTTGTTACATAAAATTTCTTTGTCATAAGTTTTCTACAAGAAATAGATATAAAAAACTAACTACTTTTTTGAAAACATATCTTTCAACTTTTTTCTTGCATAAAAGAAGTCAGGTCCACCATTTCTAAATCCTCTAAAAAAGCTGACCTCTCTATCTGCCCTATTCATTGATCTACCTTTTTCCCCTAGAAGTTTAACCCATACATGATCCATATTTCTCCTTATTCTTACAGCCTCTTGAGAAGGTAATGCAAATGGAATCAAAATATCTGGATATCCTTCTTTATTTTTTATATAAGATTCTCCATTAGTTTTTAAACCATAATATAATTTTTTGGCTGCAGCGAGATATGCTGCAATAATGTGTGCACACAAAACTTCTTCTATAGCATATTTAAAACTAAAACTATTTTGTCTATCTTTGCAATTATGTTGTGCAGTTAGATTCATCCAAATAGCATATTGGGTTTTATGGATTGGTACTGGAAAAGATTTTAAGGTAATTGGATAAATAGTTGAAGATGATCTTGAAGGGATATCTATAGTATAAACAGCCCCTTTATTTATTACATCTTTAGTTTCTCTATATTCTCCTACCTCCTCCACCTCAATAGGTTCTTTAGATTCACAAAACGCAAATAGTTCTGTACCACTTATACAATCATCCAAATGATATCTAAGATGGGCGTTTCTATAACTCACATGACAACATCCAGAATGCGATTCTCCTTCAAGCTGAGAAAATGCTTCTCGTCTAAGCTCTCTTGGCCTAAGTCTCTGGATAATTGCATCTCTTCTAGTAATTCTTTTATTAAGTTTTAGTTCTGGTCCTCTTTTCAAAAACTTATTTCTAGTTTCATATTTGACGATATCATATAAAGGCTCTATAAGAATTAAAGCCTCATCTTTTTTCATCTCAAATAAAGCATCAACTATTTCATCTTTTTTGACTTCTATCTTTTTTCGATCTCCCATAACTTCATGTCTCTTTTTTGGTCTTTTGAAAAATTTCCTTTTTTCAATTAGAGAAATCATAAGTTCTAGATAAACAAAGAGTATATAATAATTGTTGTTATTTACTATAAGAAACCTCAGAAAATTATTTAAAGAAAAACCATATTAATTTGACATGTTCAAGAAGAAAAAATGTAAAAATTGCGGGGAAAAAATAAATGAGAGTTACAACTTCTGCCCCTATTGTAGGACTCCGATCAGGGATTTTTTTAAAGATGACAAGGAATGGGGAATTCTCGGAAGAAATGACTTTATGTCTCATGAAGATGTAAGACTTCCTATGGGATTTAATAATTTATTTAATACTCTTCTCAAAAACCTCAATAAGAAATTCAACGAGTTTGAAGATATGGAAGACGAATCTAAAAAATCAAGAGTAAAAAAAGGAGGAATAGGTATCAGCATTCACACATCTGGAAACAAGCCCCCTAAAATAAAAGTCAGATCTTTTGGAAATCTTCCTGAGTTTAAAGAAGAAGAGAAACAAGTAAAAAAGAAAGTAAAAAGTCTGAAACTTCCAGTATCAGACTCAAAAAAATTTGCCGGACTGCCAAAAAAAGAGCCTGAAACAAACATAAGAAGATTTTCAGATAAAATAATCTATGAGATAAATATGCCTGGTGTCAAATCAATAAAAGATGTCTCTATAATCCAGCTTGAAAATAGCATTGAAATAAAAGCCTTGGCAAAAAACAAGGTCTATTATAAAATCATCCCGATAAACCTTCCTGTAAGAAATTACAATTTATTAAAGGAAAAACTTATTCTTGAAATTGAAGCAAAGGAGTGATAAAACTTATAAATCTTCTAAATTTGTTTTTCTTACGAGCCTGTAGCTCAGTCTGGTAGAGCACTACTCTGATAAGGTAGGGGTCCTCGGTTCGAATCCGAGCAGGCTCATTTTTTTAAAATGACAAAAGGAATGTATCATTTTTTGAAACAAGCATGGAAAAAACCAGATAAAAAAACTCTAAGAGAACGAATGGTTGAATGGCGAAAAAGCCAGGCAATCACTAAAGTCGACAAACCTTTAAGGCTTGATAGAGCAAGAATTCTAGGATATAAAAACAAAAAAGGTTTTGTGATTGTCCGTGTAAGGATTAAACGAGGAGGACATAAAAGGCCAAGACCTAATAAGGGAAGAAGAAGCAAGAGGCTTCACGCACGAAAAACCCTAAGAATGAACTACCAATGGATTGCAGAGCAAAGGGCTGCAAGAAAATATACAAATCTCGAGGTTCTTAATTCCTACCTGCTTGGAAAGGATGGAATATCTTATTTTTATGAAATTATTTTGGTAGATCCTGAAAGACCTGAAATAAAAAACGATAAAACGATAAACTGGATAATAAAACCAGAAAATCGAAAAAGAACTTCTAGAGGACTCACGAGCGCAGGAAAAAAAGCCCGCGGCTTAAGAAAAAAATCAAGAGAAATGAAAACTCGTCCGAGCCTGAGAGCCAGGAAAAGATTGGGTAAATAAACAACCTTAAAAATATCTCTTTCTTATTTATTGAAAGAAAATGAGAGAAAAATTAAAGATATTGTTATTGTCATCGTTTTTTATTACTCTGTCAGCTGGATTGTTTGGACCAATCTATGCTGTGTTTGTTGAGGAAATCGGGGGAAACCTAGTGATTGCTGGAGGAGCTGCAGCTGCATTTTCAATTGTATCAGGAATATTGATTTATATTCTAGGTAAAATAGAAGATAAAATAAAACATCAAGAAAATATCTTAATTCTTGGAAGAGTCCTGACTTTTATAGGTGTTGTGGGATATCTGTTTGTCAGATCTCCGTTGTATTTGTTTGCCGTAGAAATTATTCTTGGAACAGCTACGGCATTATCAAGCCCTGCATTTGACAGTCTTTATTCAAAAAATTTGCAAAAAGGAAAATATGCTTCTCAATGGGGAGCATGGGAAGCTATGTATGCAATCACTGCAGGTATAGCTGCAATAGTTGGAGGTTTAATAGCACAGGAATTCGGATTTAGGATTTTATTCATAATAATGAGCATCATAGCACTTTTTTCTTTAGTTGCAACATTATTCTTAAGGAAAAATATTAAAGATATGTTAAATAAAAAATGAGATATCAAAAACTTTCCGAGTTATATGAAGAATTGTCTGGCACGACAAAGCGCCTTGAAAAAATAAAAATTCTTTCAAAATTTTTAAAATCTCTCTCTGAATCAGACAGAGATGTCATATATCTCTTGCTCGGAGACATCCATCCGGAATATGATGAAAGGCGCATAGGAATAAGCAATCAGCTTGCAATAAAAGCAATATCTAAGGCAACAGGTATAGAGGAAAAGAAAGTCACAAAAGAATGGAAAGAAATAGGAGATCTGGGAAAAGTAGCAGAGGTTCTCACTGCAAAAAGAAAGCAGGCAACTTTTCACCGTCATATTTTAACTACAGAGAAAATTCTCGAAAATTTAAGGAAACTTCCAGAGCTCGAAGGAAAAGGCACTGTCGGCAGAAAACTCTCACTTATAACAGAGCTTTTAACATCTGCCTCTCCTATCGAAGCACTTTATCTTATTAGAACCCTTATCGGAGATTTGAGAATTGGTGTCAAGGAAAGCACTGTCAGAGATTCTATGGCAGCAGCGTTTTTTGATTCTGAAAAAGATGCTGTGAAAAAAATACAGGATTCCATAGACAAATCCAATGATCTTGCTGCTGTCTTTGATGTGGCGAAAAAAGGAAAATTAAAAGAATTTGATAAACTCCAGATTCAAGTTGGAAAACCGATAAAAGTCATGCTTGCACAAAAGGCAAAAAATCTTAAAGATGGTTTTGAAAAAGTAGGAAAACCATGCGCAATAGAATACAAATATGACGGCTTTAGGCTTTTGATTCATAAAAAAGATGATGATATAATTCTTTTTACGAGGAGACTTGAAAATGTTACAAAACAGTTTCCAGAAGTTGTGGAATACATAAAAAAATACGTCAAAGGAAACTCTTTTATCCTTGATTCAGAGGCAGTTGGCTTTCACAAAAAAACAAAAGAATACCGTCCTTTTCAGGAAATAAGCCAGAGAATAAGAAGAAAATATGACATAGAAAAACTCCAGAGAGAATTGCCTGTCGAGATTAATGTTTTTGATATTCTTTATTATGACGGAAAATCTCTTCTCAACGAGCCTTTTGAGAAAAGAACAGCCCTAATTAAAAAAATAATCAGAAACCATCCTTACAAAATAATTCATGCAAAACAGATAATAACAGGAAATGAAAAAAAAGCAAAAGAATTCTATAAAAAATCTCTCAGAGACAACCAAGAGGGAGTTATGATGAAAAATCTCAAAAGAGAGTATCAGCCAGGCAGCAGAGTCGGGCATATGTTGAAGATAAAGCCAGAAGAAAAAGACCTCGACCTTGTCATTACAGGAGGAATTTATGGAACAGGAAAGCGCTCTGGCTGGTTATCGAGCTTTATTCTTTCGTGCAGGCATAAAGATAGATATCTTGAGATAGGAAAAGTTGGAACAGGGATAAAAGAAAAAACAGAAATGGGAATTTCCTTTAAAGAACTCACAGAAAAATTAAAACCCCATATTACAGAAGAAAAAGGGAAAAAGGTCAAAATTAAGCCAAAAATTGTTGTTGCTGTAACATATCAGGAAATCCAGAAATCACCGAATTACAATTCTGGATTTGCCCTGAGATTCCCAAGATTCACAGCACTTCGCCCAGACAAGCCTTTAAGCGAAATAACAACACTGGAAGAAATCAAAAAAGATTTCGGGCACCAGAAGAGAAATTGGCGGTATGGTTAAGTTCCCTCGAGCTATTTATAAACCTTTATAAATACTTTTTTCTCTTATTTATAAATGCCTAAAGAAGCGAGCAATTACAAAATACAAAACATTGTTGCAACAACTTCCTTAGAAAAACCTATTCCTTTGACAAAACTTGCAAGAACCCAGCCAAACACAGAATACAATCCAGAGACTTTTCCTGGTCTGGTTCTTAGAATCAAGGAGCCAAAATCAGCTGTTCTTGTATTTAGTTCTGGCAACCTTGTCTGTACAGGAACAAAATCAATAGCCCAAGTCAAAAAAGTAATTCAGGCAGTAATTCGACAGCTGAAAAAAATCAATGTTAAAATAACGACAAAGCCAAAAATAACTGTCCAGAATATAGTTGCTTCAGGAATGATAAACCTCAAGCTTAATCTGAATTTCCTCGCTTTGGAAATGGAAAATACAGAATACGAGCCAGAGCAGTTTCCAGGACTTGTCTATAAACTCATAGAGCCGAACGCAACTTTCCTTCTTTTCAGTAACGGAAAACTCGTCTGCACAGGAACAAAAAATCGACAACAGCTCGAATACAGCATGAGTCAGCTTTTAAAGAATATCAAGGCTGTTTTAAGAGAGTATAAGAAATAAGAATTTTCACTACCCTAAAATAATTGTTGTACTTCTAAAACTACTCTAAAATCTATATAAATTTATAAAAACTAAAGCTCTTTTGCATAAATATGGCAGATGAACAAGTTCAGACAGGCAAATCAAAAAATGAGGAATTAATGATTGAAGCGAAGAACTTTTTTGAGTTTAATAAAAAAGAAATCGGTGAGTCTATTCGAAAAGGAAAAAATATGATATTTCTCGATTTCACAAAACTTACAGAATTCTCGAATAAGCTTGCTGAAGAGATACTCACAAATCCTGAAGAAGCCCTTGGAATAATTGAGCTGGCTATTGAAGAAACAGGTCTCGTGAGTAATTTAAGAGTAAGGCTTGTGAATCTTCCAAAAAGCCAAGAGATAAAAGTAAGAAACATTCGTTCAAAAAATCTTAATGAGATGATTATTATTGAAGGTATCGTGAGACAGGCGTCAGATGTAAGGCCACAGGTCGTAAATGCGAAATTTGAATGTCCTTCTTGTGGCACTGTTATCTCTGTTTTGCAGATAGAAAAAAAGTTTCGTGAGCCTAGTAGGTGTTCTTGCGGAAGAAAAGGTGGCTTCAGACTTGTCAGCAGAGAAATGGTCGATACTCAGAGACTCGTGATTGAAGAAGCTACTGAATCCTTGTCTGGAGGAGAGCAGCCGAAAAGGATAAATGTTTTCCTGAAAGAAGACCTTGTTGAGCCAAGAATGGAGGAAAAAACAACTCCTGGAAGCAGAGTCAAAGTCATAGGAGTTTTGAAAGAAGTTCCTGTCCCTCTTCGTACAGGAGGTTTGTCAACACGTTTTGAGCTTGCGCTTGAATCTAATAATATAATTCCTATGGAAGAAACTTTTGAAGAACTAGATATAAATGAAGAAGATGAAAGACAGATATTTGAGCTTTCGCAAGATCCAAAAATATTTGAAAAATTGACAAAGAGTATTATTCCTAGCGTGTGGGGTTATGATGAGATAAAACAATCTTTAGTCCTGCAGTTATTCGGAGGAGTTGCAAAGATTCATGCAGACGGGCAGAGAAGCCGTGGTGATTTGCATATCCTTCTTATAGGAGATCCTGGTGTTGCAAAATCAGCAACTCTTGGTTTCATGTCAAAGATCTCTCCAAAAGGAAGATATGTCGTAGGAAAATCTGCCTCAGGAGCAGGAATTACTGCAACAGTTGTCCGTGATGAATACCTTCGTGGCTGGTCTCTCGAAGCAGGAGCAATGGTTCTCGCAAATAAAGGGCTCGTATGCATAGATGAGCTCGAAAAAATGGACCCGAATGACAGAAGCGCTATGCATGAGGCAATGGAACAGCAGACAATAACAATTAGCAAGGCAAATGTCCAGGCAACCTTGCGTGCAGAAACATCTGTGCTTGCTGCGGCAAATCCAAAATTCGGAAGATTTGACCCTTATCAGTCAATCGCACAGCAGATTGACCTTCCTCCAACACTGATAAATAGGTTTGATGTAATTTTTCCTTTAAGGGATCTTCCAGACAGAAAAAAAGATGAACTTATCGCAGTTCATGTCTTATATGCGCATCAAAAAGAAGGAGAAGAGATGCTGATTCCGAGAGAGCTTTTTAGAAAATATGTCGCTTATGCAAAACAAAAAATAAAACCTGTGCTGACTGATATGGCTGTCGAAGAAATAAAAAGATTTTATGTTGAATTAAGAAACATGCCTGTTTCCTCTGAAGGTATGCTAAGACCCATTCCGATTTCTGCAAGACAATTACAGGCTCTAATAAGAATGTCAGAAGCTTCTGCGAAGATGAGACTCAGTGGAGCAGTAGGGGCAGAAGATGCAAAAAGAGCAATAGAAATAATGAAATATTATCTGACTCAGGTAGGTTATGATTACGAATCCAAGACATTTGACATTGATAGGGGGACTGGTGGAATGCCTGCCTCTCAGAGAAACAAGGTTTTCATGGTGAGAGATATGATTATAAATTTAGAGGGTAAAATAGGAAAAATGATTCCTGTCGAGGAAATAGAAAAAGAACTTGAGGGAAAACTTACCAGAGATGAAATTGATGAAGCTATAACAAAACTCGATATAAGCGGGGAGATATATAAACCAAGAAAAGGATATATTTCAAGGACTATTAAATAGATAATTTCTGAAAATGCCGGAAGAACAGCAATTCAAGAGACACACCGCATATAAACTCAGAGTAGGAGATATCTTAATAGGAAAGCCAATCATGGATGGAGAACGGTTTTCTTTTCTTGAATTTGGAGATAAAAAAATAGTTAGAGTTAATATAATGGGAAATATCGTGGATCGGTATGAAGGGGGAGATGAAGGAAGAAAATATTTATTTCTAACTCTTGATGATGGGTCAGGTCAGATAAGGCTTAAGGTTTTTAGTGATGGTTATGAAAAATTCAAAAATATTTTTCAAGGGCAGACAGTTGTTATCATCGGTGTTTTAAGAAATTGGAGTAACGAAACATACATCTCTCCCGAAATTATAAGGGAAATGGACCCGAAATATCTTCTTTTAAGAAAACTTGAGACAGAAAAGGATAAGACTCTCAATGCAGGGCCTGTTGAAAAAGCACAAATTGTTGCAATTAAAGATAAAATTCTCGAATTGATAAAAAACTCTGAAGAAAATGGTGGGATTGAAATAGAAGAAATCATCCAGAAATTCCACGAAACTCCCCAGGCAATAATCAATCAGGAAATTCAAAAGCTCCTTGAAGAAGGAATTGCGTTTGAACCTCGCCCAGGAAAAATTCGGTGGTTGGGGTGACCTTATCTATAAATCTTTCAAAATCCTTATAAACTCATTTTTCACCTTTAAATTATGGAAAGCGATAAAAATTACGAAAAACTGCTTGAACAAGCTTATGGCAAAATAAAGAAAACAAGCACTGCTCAAGACAGATTTGAAATTCCTAAAATAGAAGGGCATTTTGAAGGAAGGAAAACCATACTTACAAATTTTTATCAGATAGCTTCTCATTTGAGGAGAAAGCCAGAGCATTTTCAGAAATTCATCCTAAAAGAACTCGCCGCCTCAGGCCAGAAAGAAGGAGACAGGCTTGTTTTAAACATAAAAGTTCCAAGCCCAAAGATAAACCAGAAAATAGAAGGATATGTCAATGAGTTTGTTTTGTGCAGGGAATGCAAAAAGCCTGACACAGAACTTATAAGAAAAGATAGGATAAACTTTGTTCACTGCCTTGCCTGCGGCGCAAAACACAGTGTAAGAAGCAAAATCTAAATCTTTAAAAATCATTCTTTCCTAAGCATTTTAGGAGGTATATTTAATGGTAAAGGGATATTGTGTAGTTTGTAAGGAAAAAGGAATCGAAATGAATGACCCTAAAATTGTTCAAACAGCGAGAGGAGGATACATGGCAAAAGGAACTTGTTCAAAATGTAATAAGACTACGATGTGTGCTATGTTATCTAAGGATAATGCAGAAAAGGCAATTAAGGAAGGGGCAAAAAAAGCTTTTTAATTTAAATTCTTATTTTTATAATGTTTGTAAATATAATCAAATCTTATAGAGATGTAGTTGCGATTTGTGATAGAGAACTTCTCGGAAAAAAGTTTGAGGAAGGGAAATTCCAGCTCGATATTAAAGAGAATTTCTATAAAGGAGAGGAGGTTGGTACAAAGTCCCTAGTAGAAATAATGAAAAAAATGTCAGCAGAAGATGCAACTTTTAATATTGTAGGAAAAAAATCTGTAGATGCTGCATTAAAAGCAGGGATAATCTCAAAGGATGGGATAGGAAGGATCCAGAAAATTCCCTTTGCTTTGGTTCTGTTCTAATCGATACTCAAATTTTATAAACTGTTCTTTTTAATTATCTACATGAAGGATAATCAAAACAAAGATAATAAAAACGAGGAAAAAGTTATACGGGTAAGGCTTCCGAGAGGAGAAGAAGTGATCGGAATCATAGAGCAAAGACTGGGGGGAAATAAGATGTTTGTGAATTGTCTGGATGGAAAGAAAAGAAACTGCCGTGTCCCTGGAAGATTAAAGAGAAAATTATGGCTTCGTCCAGGAGATGTCGTGATTGTAGAGCCGTGGGAACTTGACAAGAATAAAGGGGATGTTATTTTCAAATACAGAACAAACCAAATTGAATGGCTAAAAGAAAAAGGATATCTCAAATCTGAAAAGCTTGAGTTCTAAAATGGAAACAATCTACTGCGAGAAAGTTCCGAGAATAATAAAGAATAAAAAAAAGCTTGAGGAAAAACTCAACGTAAAAATAAAAAATCGCGGAAAAGAAGTCGTAATTGAAGGAAAACCTGAGGATGAATATGTCGCAGAAGCAGTCATAGAAGCTCTTGAATTTGGATTTCCTTTTTCAGTAGCTATGAAAATTAAAGATCAAGATTGTATGTTTGAGGTAATAAACATAAAAGATCACACAAACAGAAGAGATCTGGGAAGAATCCGTGCAAGAATTATAGGAAAACAGGGAAAAGCCCTCAAAACTCTTCATAATTTAACAAAATGTTGTTTTGAATTAAAAGATAATTCTATTGCGATTATCGGGGACCCGGAATATATGAAAAATGCGCAGGAAGCAATTATATCCTTAATAAAAGGCTCAAAACATTCAAACGTCTATAGTTATCTTGAAAAACATCAGGCAAAACCTATCTTTGACCTTGGATTGAAAGAATAAGTTTTAAATAGAGTTCTCTTTTCTTTGAAATAAGTCCCCGTAGCTCAGTGGTAGAGCGCACGGCTGTTAACCGTGGTGTCGCTGGTTCGAATCCAGCCGGGGACGTTTTTCATGATGAATCCAAAATTTGAAAAACTAATTATTAATATACAAGTACATGATTTGGACAGGGCAATAAATTTTTACAAAGAAATTCTTGGACTAACCTTAATTCATAGAGAAAATGATTGGGCTTCATTTCAGGCATTTGGCGCTGAAATACATTTGTATCTTCATGGGGGAACAGAGTATGGGGTTGAGTTTAGGGTAAATAACATAGACGAACAAGTTGAAATACTCAAATCTAAGGGTATCAAATTCTTCACAAATCCAAATCAAAAAAATCTCATAAAAATTTCAGGAGATATTATGGAATTTCCTTGGGGAAAAGCTGCTTATTTTAATGATTCTGAAGGAAATGATTTAGCAATAGTTGAAGATAAATAAATATGAAAAAACCAAAAAAAATTCTGGTCGCGATGTCTGGAGGGGTTGATTCGAGTGTAGCAGCACTTCTGATGAAAGTAAAAGGTTATGAAGTCATCGGCGCTTTTATGAAGAACTGGTCAGATACCAAAAACGAACTCGGAGAATGTGCCTGGAAAGAAGACAGAAAAATAGCTATGAAAATCGCTGCAAAAATTGGAATTCCTCTGTTCACCTTTGACTTTGAAAAAGAATATAGAAAATATGTCATAGACAAGATGTTCAATCTTTACAGAAAAGGAATTACTCCTAATCCTGATGTAGACTGCAACCAAAAAATAAAGTTCCCTCTTTTATGGAAAGCAGCAAAAAAAATCAGGGCTGATTTCATTGTCACAGGACATTATGCACAAATAAAGAAAACAAAAAAAGGATATGAAATGTTCAGGGCAAAAGACGAAACTAAAGACCAGTCTTATTTTCTCTATCGCTTAACTCAAAAAGACCTTTCCCATAGTTTGTTCCCTATTGGAGATTATACTAAAACACAGGTAAGAAAAATTGCAGAGAAAAACAAATTTCCTAATTTTAATCGAAAAGGAACAGTCGGAATCTGCTTTGTTGGAAAAATAAATCTCAAGGATTTTCTTCAAAAGAAAATAAAGCCTAAAAAAGGAAAAGTCCTCGACCCAGAAGGAAAACAGATAGGAGAGCATGACGGAATTTATTATTATACTATAGGACAGAGACTTGGTCCAAGATTCGGAATTGAAATCGAGCGCGGAAAAGGAAAAAAGCTCAAGCGCTGGTATGTCGCAAGAAAAAACCTGAAAAAAAATGAAATTATCGCAGCACCAGAAGGCCATCCCCTTCTCTACAGAAAAGAGATCTTAATCAAAAATCCTCACTGGATATTAGAAAAAGCAACTAAAAACACTAAAGTTAAATCAAGAATAAGACATGTAGGAGAACTTCTACCTTCAGAATTAAAATATTCTAAAAATAGATATAGAGTAATCCTCAACAAACCAGTAACAGGAGTTTCAGAAGGCCAGGCAATTGTTCTATATTCAGGAAAAAAAGTTCTCGGCGGAGGAGTTATTGGATTTTGATTAATTTTATAAATATCTCTCTATTATAAAAAACATGGATTTAGACAAGGCGATCAAATCAAGAGCAAGCGTTAGAAAATTCAAGTCAAAAAAGCCTGACTGGAGAGATATTATCGAATGCATCGATGCTGCGAGATATGCTCCAATGGCGGGAGGAAATTACACGTTAAAATTCATCCTCGTTGATGATCCTGTAAAAATAGAAAAAATCAAGGATGCGTGCCAGCAGGATTTTGTTTCTCAGGCGCATTACGTTGTTGTTGTTTGTTCAAATCCTTCAAGAACAATTAATGTCTACGGAAAGCAAGGAGAGACTTATACGAGACAACAGGCAGGGGCTGGAATTCAGAACTTCTGGTTAAAAATAATAGAATTCGGACTTTCGACCTGTTGGGTAGGAGCTTTTGTGGAAAGTCAAATCAAAAGAATATTAAAAATTCCAAAAGAGATAAACGTTGAGGCTGTTTTTCCAATAGGATTTGAATATGAAAAAAGAAGAATACAAAAATCCAAAATAGATTTAGATAACATACTTTATTTCAACGAATATGGCGAAAGAAAAATGAAAAAGCCAAAAGAGATAAATGTTTGATTATTTCTGCTAATCTTTTAAAAACTAAAAAAAGAAAAACCCTGGAGAAAAAACAACTCCAGGAAAATAAACCGGTTTATCTCCAGACTTCTATTCCAACATCAGACAATTCTTTGGAAATAGGTTCTTGAACTTCTTCTGTGGCTTTTCCGAGCAAGTAAGGCGACTTGACACCCGTCATAATAGTGATAACTCGAACTTTTCCGGTAAATTCCTTGCTGATTCTAGCACCGATTATCACATTTGCTTCAGGGTTCAGGTTATCAGAAACAATTCTTCCGATATGATCAAACTCTTCCAGTTTTAAGTCAGAACCACAAGTAACATGTATCAAAGCTCCGTTAGCTCCCTTATAATCCACGTCAAGTAGAGGATGTGTAAGTGCCTGTTTGACAGCCTGATTGACACGTTCTGAGGAATCGTCTTCTCCAATACCAATAACAGCAACACCCCCGTCCTTCATAATAGCAGAAACGTCGGCATAATCTAAGTTAATTAAACTTGGCAGAGTTATAGTCTCAACAATTCCCTTGACCATTGTACTTACTAGCTCATTAGCAACAGCAAAAGCCTGCTCGATAGGCAATTGTCCGGCAATATCAACAAGTCTGTTGTTGTCGAGAACAATACAAGTATCTGTAACCTCTCTCAACTCTTGAAGACCAAATTCAGCCTTATCTATTCTTGCTTTTTCAGCTTCAAAAGGCATTGTCACAACACCAATAACAACAGCCCCTGTCTCTTTAGAAAGCTGGGCAATAATTGGTGCTGCACCTGTTCCTGTTCCGCCACCCATCCCTGCTAAAACAAACACCATATCTGCACCAGAAACAGCTTTCTTCAGATCTGAAAGAGCTTCTTTTGCAGCTTCTCTTCCTGTCTGGTATCTTCCACCAGCACCTAATCCTCTAGTCAACTCTTTCCCTATAAGAAGTTTCTCGTCTGCCTTTGAAACACTCAGATGAAGTGCGTCTGTATTTATTGCATAAACAGTAGCACCATTGATTCCTTTGTTAAAGAGCCAAGTTACTGCATTACAACCCATTCCACCAATACCAATAACCTTGATGTTAGCCTTTCCAGCTTTCAAATCATCAAAATTGATGCTGTGTGTCTCTGCGTTTTGTACTGCCTCTTTCGCAAAATCTAATACCATCTTTTAACCTCCTTACATTTTTTGGTGTTGGAAGTGTTTTTTCCATCAAACCTTTTTTGGAAAGATTTAAATAGTCAATCCACTTCCAACTATTAACAAAGAATTCACCTCAAATTTTTATTCAATCCCTCAATTGAATAAATATTATAAAAAAACAAGTATCTTACTCTTTAAAAATATTTCTCTAATAGAAAATAAAGGTTGATTAAGTATATTTTAAAAAAATTTATTTAAATTTTAGGAATTTTACTCTTTTTCCAGGATTTTTGCTTCAATTCCCTCTTCCTTACACAACTCCACAAACTCTTCTGCATCATCTTCATCGCCGATAATTTCTCCCCAATGCATCGGAATCGCTAAATTAGGCTTTATCAGTTTCGCAGCTTCTGCAGCTTCTTCTGCATTCATTGTAAATCTTCCTCCAACAGGAAGCAGAGCGACAAATTCTTTGTCAGGCTGTTTATATCCAGTAAGTTTCTGCATCTCTGGAATAATATCGGTATCTCCTGCATGATAAATTACAATATCGTCCATTTTAATCACATAACCAATCCAGGACTCGTCTTTAGGATGAAAGTGTTTGTCAATATTATAAGAAGGAAAAGTATATATCTTTATATCGCCAAGGTCCAATTCTTGACTAGGCTCTACAAGTTCTATTTTAATAGGAACACTAAACTTGGTTATCTTGCTCTGGCAGTCTGCAGAGGCAAAAATTCTTGTTCCTTCTTTCACTATTTTTGACATATCTGGAAAACTACAGTGATCATAATGGCTGTGAGTTATCAGAATTACGTCTGCAGGCTCTAAATCTCCTTTCAAATTATAAGGATCGATATAAATCGTTTTTTTGTTTTTTATTAAAAAACCTGCATGTCCTAACCACTTAAGCTCAATGTCCTTGATTTTCATAAACTAAAGAAAAAGTTTTAAGTTTTTAAGGATTTTGTATTTTTATTAATCTATATCCTGCAATCCCTAACTTATAAACTTCTGTTTTTCCAATCTTCACTTTTCCTTCTCCTTCATGAATATGTCCGCAGAAGACATATTGTGGTTGAGTTCTTTTTATATAATCAAGTATTACTTTGCTTCCTGCATGCTTACCCTGATAATTCTTTGGAGCTTCCTTCCAAGTAACTTTATCTAAAATTCTATAAGGAGGTTGATGACAAATTAATATATCTAAATTTCTGAATCGGTTTAAAACTCTTTTAGCTTTATTTGTTTCTTCCCTAGCATTCTTGATATTTTTCTTATATTCTGGTGGTTTGAATTCCTTCACCCAACAAGTATCTATAAAATATTCTAAAAATCCAATTCTTACTCCTTCTATGATTCTTAACCTATTCTTGATTAAGTTTACATTCTTCATTAACTTCATTTGTTCGTAAGTAGAAGTCAAATTTAATCCATATTTTTCATTATCTTTTCTCACTTGAGACAAGGTTGGAATGCCTACATTTCCTTGAATTGTATAAACAGGAGCAAATTTAGAAAGGTATCTTAAAACTCTCAGAGTAGAATTATGTATTTCAGCATATACGTTTTTTATATATTTAGAATCATCTTCTAATTCCTCTAGCCCTCTCTTTTTTCTTTCAAAATTTTCAAAAGCTCTTTTTCTAGCCAAATCAGCTTTTCCTATATCCCCTGTTAAAAGAATCAAATCAGGTCCTTTTTTAGGAATTCTTTTTAATTTAGTTAAATCTCCGTGAGGGTCACCAATAACCAGTATCTTCATAACAGAATTAGAGAAAAATGATTTTTAAAGTTTAAGGCTTGAATCTCGCCACTGTTCTTGGAAATGGAATTGCATCTTTTATATTTTCTAATCCACAGATCCATTGTAAGACTCTTTCTATACCAACACCATATCCTGAATGAGGAACAGAACCATATTTTCTAAGGTCAAAATAAAATTTATAATCTTCAGGTTTTTCTCCCTCTTTTTTCAAATTTTCAGACATTTCTTTTATATCAAGACTTCTTTCACTTCCTCCAACAAGTTCAAAACCATAACCAGGAGCCAGCATATCAAAACAAAGAGCCTCGTCAGGTTTTTTAGAATCTTTCGGTTTGTAAAAAGCGGTGATTTTTCGAGGGTAATGAGTAACTACAACAGGTGTATCAAAATGCTTCATTAATTTTTGTTCTTCAATTGTCCTCAAATCTTTTCCAAATCTAATATCGAGTTTATCTTTCTCTTTTAAAATCTTTAAAGCATCACGATATTTTATTGTTGGCCATTTCTTTTTAACTATTTTCAAAAGTTTTTTGGGATCTTGTTTCAAATATTTTAATTCTTCGGCACATTCTTTTGCAACTTTTTCCACACAATATTTAATTTCTTTCTTTGCAAATTCTGTTATTTTATCAAGTTTCCACCATGCGACTTCTGTTTCAGCCATCCAAAATTCAGATAAATGCCTAGAAGTTTTAGATTTCTCTGCTCTAAAAGTCGGTCCAAAATTATACACTTTTTCTAAAGAAAACACAGCGGCCTCACCGTATAATTGCCATGTCTGTGCAAGATACATTTTTTTACCATAATAATCCACTTCAAAAATAGTGCTTCCACCTTCAGATTGTGTTGGTTGTAAAATAGGTGCGTCAAATCTATAAAACCCTTCTTTCCTAAAAAACTCATCTCTTGCTTGAATATAACTACTTCTAATTTTCATAATTGCGATCATTTTTTGACTTCGTAACCACAGATGTCTTCTGTCTCCAAGCAATTCTTCGTTAAGATCTTTTTGTATTGGAAATTTATTACTAGTCCCTATAATTTTTATTTTATCAGCAACAATGTCATAACCAGTAGGAGCTCGCTTGTCTTTTTTTATAGCCCCTTCAATTTGAACACTCGCCTCGATCTGCAGTTTATCAATATCATTCCATTGGTTCTTGAATTTTTCTTTTTTCAAGACACACTGAATAATGTCTGTGGAATCTCTCAAAATAAGAAACTTAAACTCGTTGCTTCCTCTTTCACGATAAATCCAGCCACGCACAGCTACTTTTCCGCTGCCTTTTTTCATTGCTTCGGAAATTGAAATAAATTTCATGGTGTTAGCCTTCCTATATCTCGTGGGAATAATATGACCTCTCTTATATTATCAATATCAAGAAGGGCTTTTGTTAATCTTTCTATTCCGAGAGCAAAACCTCCATGAGGAGGAACCCCATATTTAAAGAATTTTGTAAACCACCAAACACTTTTCTTACTTATTCCTTTCTCTTTAATATTTTCCATTAAAACATCATAGCGATGTTCTCTCTGGCCTCCGGAGCTTAGTTCTATTCCTTTACACATTAAATCTACACTTCCGGCATATTCACCATCGTGATAAACATAAAAAGGTTTTATTTTAAAAGGAAATCTATTTATAAAATAAAAATCTGTCTTGTATTTTTTTTGAATATGTCTCCATAAAATTTCTTCTGCTTCAGCATCCAGGTCTTTTCCTTTTAAATTTTTTCCTTCTTTCTTTAGTATTTTATAAATATTTGGAAATTTTAGTTCTGGAAAGGGTATTTTTGGTATTTTAAGTTCTATATTCAATAATTTCAATTCTTTTTTGCATTCTTTTATTGCTTTCTTAATGCCGGCAACAATAATTTGCTCTTCTATCCTCATAATATCTTGTTCATCTTTTATAAAAGCAATTTCAGGTGCAAGAGAATGATATTCTGTTATGTGTTTTGTTGTATGGCTTTTTTCTGCTCTCCAACTAGGGCCTAAATCATACAGTTTTTCTATTCCTGCTATAATCGTTAATTGTCTGTGCAATTGAGGGTCTTGTCTTAAAAATGCTTTTTTTCCAAAATAACCTACTTCAAAAACCTCTGCCCCTGATTCTGAAGCAGCACCTATTAAAGAAGGAGTAAAGATACGCAAAAATCTATTCTCTGAAAGCCATTCTTGCATTCCTCTGATTAGAGAAGATTGAATCTTAAAAATAGCTTTTATTTTTTGTTTTCTAATATCCAGAGACCGGTAATCCAATCGTTTATCCAATCCTGTTTTTATAGTTTTCTCATGAACCTGAATCGGAAGTTCTTCTGCTTTGCTCAAAATCTTTAAATCAGAAATCTCAATTTCAATATCGTGTCTTGCAAGTTCTGCTCTAACCTGGGCTTTCTTAACTTTGCCTTTAATCTCAACAACACTCTCTAATGTTAAATCAGATATTTGGATTTTTTGATCTTTTGCTACACACTGAACAATTCCCGAGGTATCTCTAAGCAAAAGAAATCTCATTTTCCCCAACTTGCGAATCTCATAAATCCACCCCTTAAGCAAAACACTCTGTCCTGACATTAATTCTGATACGTAAGACCTTTTCATATTATCCTCTATTTAACATACTTTTTAATAATTTCCATGAGTTCTCTGCCGCTAATTTTTCCTTTGAAATCTTTCATAATCAGACCCATGTAAGCATTCGGAGAAAGTCCTGGTTTTTCTTTTATCAACTTCATAATTTCTCCTTCTCTTCCTCGCAAATCTTCTTTTCGAATCTTAAGCGCTTCTTTATAGCTCTTTCCTTTTGCGATATTCTCTAGAACATGCTTAATCTGGTTTTCAGATATCTTTCCTTTTTTCAGATTCTCCAGAATATGACTTATAACATCCTTATCCAAAACCTTCTCTATCTTATTCAGAGAAATTTTTTCATGCTTTGCAATCTCTTTTGGAAAAATCAAAAGAGTTTTGGCGATAATCTGTGGTTTTGGAAAGATATTTAATAATTCCTTGAACTCTTCAATCTTTTTCTGTTTTAGCAATAGAGAAATCATCTCTCGATTAAGCCCTTCTCTTTCAAGTTCTTTCTCAATATCTCTCTTCATTTTAGGAAGGGTTTTTTTAGCCTCGTTAATCGTCTGCCGAGAAATCTTCAGCAAAGGCAAATCTGTCTCTGGATACATTCTTGCAGAACCAGGCAACGGACGCATATATTTTGTCGAACCTTCTTTCTGTGCATTCCGAACCTCCATTCTGGTCGGATTTTTTTTGTCTGATAATCTCTTCTGTCTCAAAACCTCATTTTCAATTACTTTTAAAAAAATTCTCATGTCCTGCATTCCTTTAATCTCAACACGGTTTTCTCCCCGAATAGAAACATTGACATCTTGGCGAATTGTTCCAATTCCTCTTCTAACTTTGCACGCCCTTAAGATTTCTCCGATATGCAGGGCAACTTCTTTTGCCTGCTCAGGAGTTTTAACATCTGGAGCAGTCACAATTTCAACCAGGGGAATTCCCAACCTGTCCAACTTATAGATATCTTTTTTATCTCCTTTCTCAACAATTCTCGCAGCATCTTCTTCCAAATAGAGGTAATCAATTCCAACTCTTCCAAAATTAGTTTCAACATATCCATCTCGCGCAACCAGAACAGTTCTTTGAAAACCAGAAGTATTTGAACCATCAATAACAGTTTTTCTCATAATCTGAGTAATTGGAACAGGTTTCATATTCATCAAAAGAGCAATGTGTAAAGAGATCATTAATGCCTCTTTATTAATCTCGTGCGGTGGTTCTTCATCAAGCTCAACCAGGCAAGTAGTGTCATCATAACCCTGATAGACAAATTTTTTTCTGAGTTCTGCCTGATGCAGAGCAGCGATATCAATTTCTCCAGACTCACCTGCAATTGCATGGAGTTTTCGCGTAACTTCAAAATCAGGCTCGTCTTTTCTCAGAACACTCGGACAATTACAGAATAATTTAGAACTTTCCAGCTGCTGATGAATCTCCAGACCAGCCTTAAACTTTAATTTCTCATAATCTAGTTCCATGAATTAAAAAAAGAATGGGAGTTTATTAAATTTTATCTCGTTGATTTTCCAAAAAATATTGGTAAAATAGCCGAGAATATTTTCTTTCTTAATTCTTGATTTTTCTTTATATCATACCAATCTTGTTCCGCTCTATTAAAGTATTCTGGATTAAATCCTGTAAGTTCTGAAAGTATTCTTATATCATAAATATCTGAAAAAAATCTTAGTTTTTCTGCCAGATATGGATCTCCCGGATTTGATACCGCCTCTGATCTGATAGCATTAATTACTTCTAGTCTTTTTTTAATTGTTTTACCAGAAAGAGACTCTAGTTTAGTGGGTATTTGTTGAATAAATTTGGGATTTCTTTGTACGGAATTTATCAACCTCACTAATTTAGGTACAGCAATATCTTCTGGACTAGAAACCCTATAAATTGTTTTTCTTTCTTCCATAATTTTTTTCTTTGTATTATTATATTCTCTTTCTAATCTATCTTTATGTTTCTTAAAATTCTTTTTATTTTTTCTCATAAATTCTAAGCATAAAGAATTCTCACCCTCATCGTATGATTTTGATACGTAAAGAGCAAAAGATCTAGACCTATTACTAATTCTGGGTAGGGTATCATATCCCATATCATGTAAATATTCTCTAACAGGAATTATCATTATTCTGAAATCTGGTTTTGAAAGAGATCTTACTAATGCAGAATCAATATCAGAAGTTGGCCTTCTGCATTTTGTAGGGAGATAACTTTGGGAGGCAATACCTCCTACTAAGAAATATGGTTCTTTTCCATTAAGAACGCCAATAGCTTCAATACCGTCTTTAACAATATCATCATCAAGTGTCCTTGCTCTAAAATTGAATTTTCTAACTTTCCCTTTCATATATTTTTAAGTCTCTCAATACTTATAAATCTTTCCTATTGTAACTCCTTTTAAGTTAAGATAATTAAACAATTCTAACAACATTTCCATCTTTGTCTAATTCTATAAAATGAGTTATCTCACTACTTCTGTAAGCTTCGCACTGGTTTTCGGCAAGGTTGTCTTCTGAACTTCTGGGAACATGAACTATATCTACAGCATAATTTCCACAAGTTCCCAAACACTGGCTTGAAAATTCCATGCTCGTCTTAGCACCATCATATAAGTCAATTGCACATGAGATAGCATCCTGTTGTTCTAAAACATAATCAGGAGTTTCAGAAGGAACACCATGTTTTATCCAAACTCCTCGCTCATCTTGAATCCAAGAATCTTCCCCTCCCGGTCTAAAGACCATGATGAATATAACTATTAAAATTGCAATTAAAATTAAGACCCAATATATTTTTTTCATTTTTCAATCCTATCGCTAAATTCTCCTGCAATATTCTCGAGCATTTTTTCTTTTATATTCCAGTCTTTATGCCCTAAAACCCATCCAAGTTTTACAAGAGCTGTTTCTGCAAGCATGTCTTCGAGAGGAATTACCCCTGCATCTAAAAGCTCTCTACCGTTAGAATAAACAAGCAGGTCAAGCCGTCCGTAAATTGTCTGGCTGGCAACACAAACCACCAATCCTTTAACAATGACTTCTTTTATTTTTTTTGTCCAAGGCATTTTAGATCTCTTTGTCGGAACATGTCCTAATCCTCCAACTTCCAAAACAACTCCTTTGTATTTTTTCTTGACATAATAATCCAAAATATCCGGATTCTGGCCAGGATAAACCTTAACAAGTGCAACTTTTTCCTCAAATTTCAGATCTGTTTTTACTTTTCCTTTGCTTTTAGTCTTGTAATCAGAAATAACTTCAATTTTTTCTGGATAAATTTTAGCAAAAGGTTTTGAGTTTATAACTTTAAATGCATCTCTTCGTGAGCTGTGCATTTTTTTTACTTTGGTTCCAGGTATTGCATAACAAAAATCATCATTGGTGCTTGCATGACCAACAAGCATCACTTCAGCAATATCTGAAATTGCGGCAAGAGCAGAGCACTGGAGATTTAAATCAGCGTCGCTGCTTGCCCTGTCTATACTTCTCTGGCTATAAGTCAAAACAACAGGTTTGTTTAAATTTTTCAGCATAAAACTCAAGGCGGCAGAAGTATAATGAAGAGTATCTGTCCCATGAGTAATTATTATTCCTTTGATATTTACGTCATTTAGAAGTTTTTCAGCTGTTCTTGCGATTTTCTGCCAGTCTTTAAAATCCATGTCCTCAGATGCTTTCATAATTGGAACTTCAATTCTCGAAACATTGACTTTTTCAAAAAGCCGTGGATAAAACCTAAACAAATCTTCTGGCTTTGTCAAGGGAGCAACTCCTCCTGTTCTAGGATCCAAACGAGAAGCAATTGTACCTCCTGTAATAATCATCCCTATGTTTGGTTTTTCTTTGTCTTTCTTAAGTTCAATCTCTTCTTTTTTTTCTCGGGATTTTTTCAAAACCCTAATCTCCAAGACGTCTTTTTTATTAAATCCAATGTTATAACCA
>CAYFUJ010000050.1:0-1977 GCA_964346485.1 Candidatus Woesearchaeota archaeon | reverse complement strand
AAAGGGATTAAAATGTATCTGGAATGTTAAAAAACCAGTCCGAAAGCATTTTAACTTTAATTTAGATTTTGGAGAAATAGACTAAATTCAAAATTTTTATTTTTATTCTTTTTTATATTCAAAGTGTTATCAGTAATATATTTTTGTCACATGATCAGTAATTAATTTTTGTCTCAAAATGTCACTTAATCTCAGTTTTTTCTTCTTATTATATGATTAATAATTGGTTTTAATTAAAAAAAAAAATTATATTTGATGGTAGTATTTTATAGGTCTAACTCACAGAGTAGGACTCCGTCAAGGTATATCAAGAGAGTTCGCCCATTGTTCGTCTCTTGGACCTCTACAGTTTTTCCTGCGAGTTTATAATCTATAGAATACCACTTTCCTTTATAGGAAATTGTGCCATTTTTTCGTATTTTTCGGGTAATTTTCGCCGTTTTCTTTGGGTTAATCACTACTTTATATGGATGAGTTATCAATAATTTCTCTTTATGATAAATCTCTAATTTCTCCTCATATTCTACAACCTCAATATATAACCGAGAATATCCTGGAGGGACCTCAAAATTTTGCCCTTTATATGAGATTGTATTATAAGCTGATACTTTCCTTCTATTTAATTCGTGAAGCCACTTGTCCCAATTGATGTGGGTGTGAAGCGGCCTATAGATACGATTTTTTGTTTCAAAATATATCTTCGCAGGTGGATTTTTATCGGGTAAACTTTCATGTAGTTTTTCAAAATTATACCATTCAATCCATTTTTTTAATTCTTGATTCAAATCCGTTAAAGAACAGTCAGGATGAGTATTGACATAATATCGAGCTTCAGGTAAAAACATTTTCTTCACCACTCCAAACCATCTTTCGATTTTTCCTTTCGTTTGGGGATGATCAGATTTGGAAAAAATGGGTTTAATTCCCATTGATTTAAGTAATTGCGTGTATCTCGTACCTAATTCTTCCAGTACGCTTCTAAATTGCCTTCCATTATCTGAAAGGATTTGATTTGGTCTTCCATAATTTATAACCCCGTCTCGAATAGTTTTTATCACATTCTTTCCTTCTTGGCTCCTGAAATATTCCGCTGAAATGATAAATCTTGAGCAGTCATCAATTATTCCTATTAAAAATAGTTGTTTCAAATGACCTACGGTTTGAATACCTGCAATGTCAATTTGCCACAGATCGTTCGGGTATTTCCTCTGAAATCTTTTATAGCCCTTCTTATATTCTTTACCTTCGTAGGTAAGCCCTTGTTCTCGAATGAATTTACGAATCAACGAGATAGAAGGGCAGCTCTTAGGATTCTCTTTTTTCAAGATTCTATGAATCATTGGCGCACTCCTTTGCGGAACTTCTTTCTTTAATTCTATAATTCTATCAAAAATCTTCCTAGGAAATCTCTTCGGTCTTGTCTGCTTCTTTTTCATTTTGTGGGGAACGTGAGATAATCTTGCTTTTGCTTTATGTAACCATCGATAAATCGTTCTTTTGGATTTTTTGTGTTCTTTTGCAAGTTCTTCTATAGATTGTCCCATATTATGATACTTTTCCCACACTAACTCATATAATTCCTGTTTTTTTTTAATCTTCATGCCAATTATGAATACACCTTCTATGTAATAATTTAGCATAGATTAATGAATTTGATTTGCTATATAAATGAACTTGCCAATTGGGTATTAGATAAGCATTAATGGAATGAAATCTTAAATTTCCCCCATTTTAAAAATGTCATTTTTAAGTACTGATGACATACGCCAGTTGTCAAAAATGAAGAAGAAAAAAGAGTTCAAAAAATGCAGATTTTTGTGTCACTTTTAAGTACTGATGACTAGTTATCAGTAATTATTTAATGTCAGGTTCATTACTGATTTCGTGCCATTTTTTAATTACTGGTGACAGATATAAGAATATAAAACGCAATATAAGAATCTAAATATATCTAACAGCTACAAATGCTGATGCAGA
>CAYFUJ010000049.1:0-8016 GCA_964346485.1 Candidatus Woesearchaeota archaeon | reverse complement strand
TCATGAACTCCCCCACCATCACATCCAAAATTTACTGTGGGTATTCCTTTTTGGATAAACATCCACATATCACTCCAAGGACCAGAACCTTCTGTACCAGGTTCTTTATTTAAAATTTTTTTAGCATTATTTTTAAGAATCTTAACTATTGATTCTGATGGTTTAATAAAAGAAGAGGGAACATATACAACAGGGGTTAATTTATATTTTATTTTTAATTTATCCAATTTCTTTTTAATTTCTTTTTCCATATATTCTTTTGTAATTCCTGGTAAAATTCTGGTATCTCCAAAAGCAACACAAGAATCTGGAACTATATTTATTGCAACGCCTCCTTCAACTAGTGTTGGGAAAGTCAATACGTTCTTTCTTTTAGGGAAAATAGGATGTTTTTTTATAGGAAATCTAAAGTCTTGCAGAGCATTTATCACTCTTCCCATTTCTACTATCGCATTCTTTCCTTCTTTTTTCTGTTCCCATTTTCTAGAACCAGTATGAACTGCATCTCCAAAGACCTCTATTTTAAACCTATACCCTCCTTTATTTCCAATTGTAATTTTTCTTGTTCCTGGCTCGCCAACTATTGCCGCGTCACCGATATAACCTTTTTCTAAAAGGTAATTGGTCCCGAAATGAGATGCTGCCATGGGCTCTTCATCAATTACAAACTGCAAACAAATTTTTCCTTTTAATTTATTTCTAAATTTGAAAAGGACTTTTGCCATATAAACATAACAAGAGAGAGCAGATTTCATATCTAAAGCACCAGCACCATAGATTTTTCCTTGTTTTATAAAACCTAAAAAAGGGTTAAAATCATATCCTTTTGGTGGGGGGACAGTATCCATATGGCCATTAAAAATTAGAGTTTTTTTTCCTTTCCCAAATTCACATATCACATTCGGTCTTGAAAGAGAAATACCTTTATATTCAGGGGAGAGACCAATTTCTTCAAGTTTTTTAAAAATTAATTGCGCTATATCTAATTCAATAGGATTATATGGGCTAGATTTAGTTGGATCATCCATATGTGGGTTCACAGAAGAAGTCTGGATTAATTTTTGTAAAAATTTAATCTGTTCTCCTTTGGTTTTTTCTGTTTCGTCTATTATTTTTGATTTAATTTCATTCATAAGATTAAGAAAAATTTATTGTTTATTAACTTTCTGTAATTTTTTATTTAAGATTAAGAATATACTCTCTTAAATGAGGATGGTAAGCTATAGTAAAATAATTATCTAATTCTTCTGGTTTTATCCATTTTATCTCTTTTAAATTTCCCCCTACTTTTTCTTTTCCCCCAATAATTTCACATAAATAAAGAAGTAAAACAAATTCCTTTTTCTCTTTAGGTATCATTGCAAAAATATTTCCAAGATTTTCAATTTCAAATCCTGTTTGTTCTTTAATCTTAATTTTAAGAGAATTTTCTAAATCTTCTCCGGGAATAATACTTCCTCCTGGAGGCGTCCATATAAGCTTTGGGACATAAGGATCTTTTTCTCTTCTTCCTATAAGAATTCTTTTCTCTTTTGGATCAAAAATAATACCTAAAAGAATTATTTTAAAATCTTTCAAGTCCTTCCTTTTTATCATAACCTTTGATAAAAAATCCCATTTTTAAACTTTATGAAAATAGAATCTTTTGGTTGGCCAAAAAAACGACTTGCTTTCACCTCTCTAGAATACTATCATTTCACAGTTTTATTATTTCTTTATAATGCTGAATTCTACCCTCTTTTTCCTGGCCTCTTTTTCTAGTTCTGCAAGGATTTTTGTAAGTTCAGTGTCAGCTTTTTTAATATCCTGCGATTCTTTTTTTAAAGAATATTTTCCTGATGAGATGTATTTTATTTCTGTTCCCTTTATTTTTTCGAGAAGATCTTTAATCAGTTCAATTCCGTCGGGTTCTCTCGTAGTCATAAAAATCTCTTTTTTTAAGATAGTTTTCTTTTGTTTTTGGGTTTTCAGTATATCAATAATTTTTTTCAGGTTTTCTTTGCCTACGAATTTTTCAAGTTCTTTTGGATTTTCTTTTGCATTTTGTAAAAAATCATAAATTTTATCCTTTTTTGAAATTTCCTGAATTATTTTTTCCCCTTTCTCTTCACCAAGAACACTTTTCAATATTTTTTCATAACTTTTCTCCTGCTTATCTCTCTCTTTGACTTCTTTCTGCTCTTTTTGAGTTACCCGCCTAAGAGACAGATCAATTCTGTCACCTGATATTCTTAAGATCTTGCAAACTATTTTTTTCTTTGGAACCACATAATCCCTTATATTTCTAATTCTTCCTGGAGCAACTTCGCTAAAAACAATACATCCTTCCCCATTATTCTCCATTTTTACAAACACGTTAGTACCGACTATTCTATCTACAGTGCATAAAACAATGTCTCCTTCTTCTAATGGCATAATTTATGTAGAAAATTTGGTATTTTAAAGGTTGTGATTCAAATCTTCACCAATTCAATTTCAAAGTTTTTCTTTAAAAGATCGATAAATCTTTTTTCTTTATCTCTAGTTATCATGCATCCTGCAGCAGATTCGTGGCCCCCGATTTCTCCACCTATTTCTTTAATTACTAGGTCGAGAAGTTCCCTCACGTTTCTTCTGTTTTTTCCCACATTTCTTACTGAAACCTTTATCTTATCTTCGTAATAAGCCATTATTGTTATAACTGTTCCTTCTTCATAAAGAGGAGATTTTGAAAGAATGCTTGCGATTGTTCCTATTATTGTGTCTTTTATATTATCTCCTGCATTGATGATTACAAAATTCTTGCCCCGTATTTTTTCTGTCTTTGAGACAAAGCCAAGCCCAGAAATAAGATGTTGCTTATATTTTACATGAATTTCTTCAGCTTTTTTTCTTGAACCAGGAATTTCCATACAGAACTGCAGAGCCACATCAATTTCACCAAGCCTTGAGCATGCATTAATCATTGCGCTCAGTTCCCTGGCATCTTCAAGTTTATTAAAAAATTTGAGAAGAAAAATATTTCCAATTAGATCTTTATTTCTTGCTTTGGGATTTCTTAGCATTATTGCGGTCACGAGCTTTTTTGTTTCTTCATCATTTAATTCTATCAAACTCTTGTATTGTCCATTTGAAGGTCCGATTCCGGTTTCTCTCAGAATTTCTAGAACTCCTTCAAAATTACCTGTGACTCCAGGAATATATGGCTGTGAGCAATATTCAAGTGCCCGGTTAATCGGCCTTGTTGAAGGATAGATGAGAATGCCTTTTTTCTTTTTTATATCTCCTTCCTCTACTTCTCCAAGCTTTTCTATAGATTCTTCCATTATATCTCCGATCATTCCTAAAACTGCTAGTTTTGCCAGTTTTCTATTTTCAAGAGCGATTTCCTTGCAGAGCAAATAAACGAGTCCTGAACTACTTATTTTTTCTTTATTGATAAGCATAGGGTTTAAAATTGTCACTTCTTCTGGTATTTTCTGTACAACTTCATGATGATCTATTATGAAGACATTTTTTAGTCCGGCTTTTTTAATATGATCGAGACTTCCTGAAGCAAGATCCAGAAAAAGAATTATTTTGTTTTTTGGCAGTTCATAAATCATTTCTTTTTCCAGGCGTTTTATAATTCTCACAGAAAACCTTCTGTCCAGTTTTTTCAAAACCTGTATCATCATAGCAGCAGAAGTTATTCCGTCAGTATCAAAATGACTTATTAAAAATATCTCACTATTTTCCGAATTCCCTAAGAATTTTTTTGAGATATCTTTTATTTCCTTTTCCAAAGAATCTCCTCTTTTCATTTTAGATTTGATTAAATTGTTTTGCGATATTTCTGCATTTTTCTCAATTTTGCAAATATTCTGTCTTTTTCCCTCATCGCCTTTTTATCTTGTTTATGTTTTTCATAATGTTTTTTTATTTTTTCAAGTTTGTTCTCAATATTTTTGAGGTCAGGATTTATGTCCCTTTTTTCCTCTGATTTTTCGGGCATTTTATTAGATAAAAGGGTTTGTTTTTAAATTTTGTGTGTATCTGAATGATGAAACTTAAGGTAAAAGATTTTAAACATTAGAATTTATTATTTCTTATGGGGAAGGTCATAGGTATAGTAAGCTTAAAAGGAGGGGCAGGAAAAACTAGCGTTGTTGCATCTTTAGGTTCTGCACTTTCTGAATTGGGAAAAAAAGTTCTTTTAATTGACGGAAATCTTTCTTCTCCGAGCCTTGGGCTTCATCTTAACATAATAGACCCTGAGAAAACCCTTCATCATGTCCTTGGTAGAATGGCAAATCCAAAAGACGCAATTTATGAGTGTGAAGCTGGATTCTCCATAATGCCTGCTTCTATTTTTGAAAAAAGAGAGATTAGTCCTCTTAAATTAAAAGATAAAATCAAAAATTTGAAAAGACTCTATGATCTAATCCTGATTGATTCTTCTCCTTCTCTGGGTGAAGAGACCCTTGCAGTCATGTTGGCTTCTGACGAGATACTTGTTGTTACAACTCCTGACCATCCAACATTAAGTGCGACGATTAAAGCTATAAAACTTGCAAAGCAAAGAGGGACTCCAATATCTGGATTGATTCTTAATAAAGTTCATAAAAAGAATTTTGAAATTTCTTTAAAAGATATCGAAAAGACCCTGGAAATACCTGTGCTTGCAGTTATTCCTTATGACATAAGTGTTCTGAAATCTCTCGCAAAGATGAAGCCATATACAAGCCACAAGCCAAAATCAAAAGGAAGCACAGAATATAAAAAACTGGCAAGTGCTTTAGCTGGTCAGAAATATAAACAATCAAAGCTAAAGAATTTCTTCAGAAAAATAACTCCTAAAAGACAGGAAATTAACAGAGAGATTTTTTATAGGAGGGCATTTAAATAATTAATTTTTTTGTTATAATATTTTAACCATAATTTTGGAACTCTATCTAAACTATTTAGAACTTGTGCAAAATTTCTATTCTCCTTGATGAAATTTATCATTTGTTTTTTTGGATTCATAGAGTAAGAGTGTATTATCCCGCAGAATCTTAGGTTTTTTGCACCTTTATTTATAGCTTCAATACAATCTTCTCCATCTGAAACCAAATCTCCAATATAAAATAAAAGACTTTTGTTATTAGTTGTTGCTAATCTGTATAATTCCTTTGATTTTCCTTCAAGAGAACAACTCACCCTGTTGAAATAATGCATTAATCCATCTCTCCTAAATCTTTTTTCCACCCTTTTTTCATCCTCATTTGTAATAATGTATATATTTTTACTTCCTAATGTCTCCTCAGCTTTGCGGATAATTTTTAGAGCTCCTGGAATTAGTTTGGGAGGATCTAAGAGGTCAAATCTTCTATAAAATTCATTTGTTATCTTCTCTAAATCCTTATCTCCAACCCCCAAATCCCTATAGAATTTATTCCAATCTTTGGTTTGAAATTTAGATTTATATTCTTCTTTAGTTAATTCTTTATATCCTAAATCTCTTAGCATAGACATATCCACTTCAAATATGTTTGGAAAAGCATCATACAGAGTACCGTCTAAATCAAACGCTATTTTCATTTTTTAATCCGTTTATTATTATAGAAGAAGGAATTTTTGCAACATCTTCCCAATAAACATTATATTTCTCTTTGTAAAAAGGAGCAATTTTTTGTTCTTTAGAAATTTTTAATAGTTTCTTAGAGGGCTGTAATCCCCTAACAGATTTAATGTGGAATTTAGGTTCTAGTTTTTGAATATAATCTGATAACTTTCTATGAAAATAAGGAAGATAAAAAGGAGGTCTTTCAGGTTCTGTGATTGGATATTCTCCCGCAAATTCATAATCTTTTTCTGTAGATTTATCCAACCAATTATTTATTTTAATCTCATTTCGTTTAGTTAAATTTTCTGCAAATTGGGGATGAACAATTACTGATAAGAAAGACCCTCCAGACTTTAGAGACTCGTGAGCATTCTTTATGATGTCATTAATATTTGGGGTCTCTTGTAAAACAAATAAAGAAGTTACTAAATTAACATTATTTTTTAAATTATATTTTTTTAAGAAATTTCCAAGATCTCCAGACCCAAAACTTACTTCCTCAGATAAGCTCTTTGCAGAAGAGATAAAATCTTTATTGATATCAAAACCATAAAAATCTCGAAATCCTTTTTGTTTTAATAGCTTCATTAAGAATAAAGTTTCCTTGCCTTCTCCACATCCAATATCCATTAATACACCGTTTTCTATAGAAATTTCTGATAGTTCATCTTCTAACATGGGATGAACAAGATATTTCCTGTAGTTATCATCTTGTTCTCTGCTCATCCATTCAGAAGAAGCATTTTTCCAGAGATTTTTTGCCCATAATTTTGAATTTTTCGTTATCATAATTTGAAAGCTACCTTTTTACTTATAAAATTTATATCCCCCCTAAGGGGAATGGTATAGGAAAATTTATAAGCTAAGAATCTTTTTGTTGATTATGAAGAAAGAGCTTAAACAATTAGGACTTACTGAAGGAGAAACAAAGGTATATTTAGCTCTACTAAAACTAAACTCTTCTACTGTTGGGGGAATTGTAAAAGAATCAGGAGTCTCATATTCGAAAATCTACGAGGTTTTAGGAAGACTTATGGAAAAAGGACTTGTTAGCTTTACTTTAAAAGAAAAAACCAAATATTTTCAAGGCGTGAAACCAAATCGCCTCCTAGAGTTTATCAAACAAAAAGAAGAAGAAATAAAAAAGAATAAGAGAGCGATTGAAAAGATCCTTCCTGATTTAGAGGCTATGGGTGACAAGAAGGATAGCCAAAGTGCAGAAATATTTATTGGGTTGAAGGGTCTTAGAACTGCTTACGAACTTCTTCTCAAAGACCATTCAAAGAAAATTCCTTTGTGTTTTTTCTATATTCATGATGAAAAGTATGCAAAAATAGCAAATGATTTTTATGAAAAAGAGTTTCTTTATTTCAAGGAACTAGGAATAACATTAAAAGGGATATCTAATGTTGACTTAAAAAAATCAAAATCTTTTCTTAAACCTCCAAAATTTGTTAATCTAAGATTTGTCGATTTTCCACTTCCCTCAATTATAGATATTTATCAAGACAAAATCCTTCTAACAACATGGGGGGATAAACCTTTCGCATATTTAATAAATTCAAGAGAAATATCGGAAAATTTAATGATATATTTTAACCAGGTTTGGAAGTTAGCAAAACCATAAATAGCCCTGCCAGGATTCGAACCTGGGTCTCAAGGTCCAAAACCTTGAATTCTTGACCACTGAACTACAGGGCTTCAAAAGAAAAACTTCTAGGAGATTTATAAGGGTTTCTAATATTTCCTCTTATATCTCCCTCTCTTCTCAACAGCCCTTAGTCTTTCGAGAACGATTTTTGAATCTTTGTATTTTTTATAACTTTTAACAATTTCATCGAATAATTTTTTCCAATTTTTGAAGTGTTTTGCTTCAAGGGCTTGCCGAAGAAGATGCAGATCAATTGCCTTGTCTTCGAATTTATGGCTGACAAAACCCAAACCGAAATCAATGAAATAAATTTTATCATTCTTTAGAATCATATTTGAAGTAGTTAAATCTCCATGAATTATATCTGCATCATGAAGCTTTGCCACAGATTCTCCTATTTTTTTGCAAATTTCTTTTTGTTTTTTCAATTGAAATTTATCGAGATATTCTGAGAGTTTTTTTCCGTCAATAAAAGGCATTTTTAGTTTAGAAGAATTTTTTATTGATGATATTGGGCAATCAATTATTTTAGATGCCTTTTCTAGAAGTTTTGCTTCTGACTTGGTTCTTCTTCTCCTTATCTTGATGTCTAATTCAGGAATTCTGTAACCTTTTTTTATTCTGTCTTTAATTATAAATAGTTTTTTTCTTAACCTTCCTGATAAAATTATATTTGCCTCTGCCCCTTGCTGAAGAATTTTTGGTTTTGTCATTTTTCTTTCCAGAATACAGCTATAGCTAAGCCCAAGACTGTTCCCATGTCAACGACCATACAATATTGACAACATGCCTGAATTAC
>CAYFUJ010000048.1:0-8767 GCA_964346485.1 Candidatus Woesearchaeota archaeon | reverse complement strand
TGCTTAGAGTGTCTCTTTTTTCTGCAAGGGAAATCTTAAGCTTGTCCAGTTTTTTCTGGTCTGCTCTGGGGTCAAAGATTTCTATCGAAAGAGATTCAATCTGCTTTATCAAAAAATTCGATTCGTTGTTATAATTCTGGAGAAGAGTATTTTTATCTTGAAGTCTCTCTTTCACAGAATTGCTTTCAGATTTAATCATGTAGAATTTTTTTCTTTGCTCTTCAAGTTTTTCAAATTCCCTCTTCTTTTTCTCAATTTCCCTTGTCTTTTTTTCCTGTGTCAGGGGTTCTTTCTGAAGTTCTTTTATAGAAATCTCTGTTTCTTTTATTGATTTGCGCAACTCTTCCTTTTGTTTTGACAAACCAGAAAGTTTGGACTCATAATTCTCAAGCTTCACATTTATTCCTGCGAGTTCTGCCCTTAAATCAGCTATCTCCTTGTTGAGTTTTTCCTGCTCAATACCTGTGGAGCTCTGTATTTCTGAATCAATCTCCTCAATTTTTAATTTAAATACTGTTATCTCCCCTTCAATTCCTTTTATGGTCTTTTTTACTCTTTCTATCTCTCTATTCTTTTTTTCTATATTCAGATTGATGCTTTCTGCTTCTTTATTTTTTTTAGAAAGATCGTGTGAGATTATGCTCGCCTTAAATCTTTTTATGTCTCTTTCAAGCTTTTTAAATTGAAGTGCCTGCTGTCTTTCTTTTTCAAGATTATTCAGATAAGAAGTCCTTTCTCTGAGGATTGAATCAATTTCCTTTAGTTTTTCCTCTGTCTTTTCAAGTTCTCTCAGAGATTTTTCCTTTCTTGACTCATAAATTGAAATTCCTGAAACTTCCTCTATTATTCCCCTTCTCTCTTCTGGCTGCATTTGTATGAAATTTTGTATTTCTCCTTGAAGAATAATATTAAATCCTTTGGGATCTATTCCTGCTTGTGCGAGAAGACCAAGAATCTCCTGCCTCGTTTTTGTCTCGTCATTGATTTTATAAACGCTCTGCCCGCTTTTTCTTACTATTCTCTTAATGTTTATCTCATCTTTATCCAATGAAAAAGTTTTATCTGAATTGTCAAAAACGACTTCTACAATAGCTTCTTTTTTTGGTGGCACTTCCTTTGTTCCAAGAAAAATCAGGTTGCTCGCTTTTGCAGCCCTTATTGATTTGATGCTCAGTCTTCCAAGGACAAAACACAAGGCATCAGAAATATTTGATTTTCCAGAGCCGTTCGGACCGAGAATTACATTTATTCCTCTCGAAAAAGGAATCTCTGTTTTTCTTGGAAAACTCTTAAATCCATGCATCACCAGTTTTTTTATATGGGCCATGATAGGAATAAATAAGGATTGTTTTTAAAGATTGATGTAAAAATACAGGATTATTCTAAAATTCCAGTTTTTTCTGTTCTGATTTTGACGTAGCTTTTTTCCACGTAGACCATGATTTTCGAAAAAGCCCTTTATGATTTAAGGCTTTGATGTTTTTTTCCAAAAAAGCTGTTGTTTTTGGATCATGGGAATAACCAGAACCAACTTGCTCGTAGTCCTGTCTTATAATGTCCATCTCTCGCTCTCTTTCTTGTTTTGCGAGAATTGAGGCAGCTGAAACGGCAATATGATTTTTGTCTGCCTTGTGCTCACAAATTATTTCCAGATTTGAAAGATTTTTTATTTTTATTCTTACAAAATCTCCCCATTTGATTCTATTCGGAGAAGGACAGTCTATAATAACTTTTATTTTTTTAAATCCCTTGTTTATCTTGTTTATTATTTTTGCTGCCATGATTGCCTCTAAGTCATTCAAATTTATTCCAGAATGATTTTTATGATCAATTTCAAAAGGATGCGTAACTTCTATTTCAAAAGTAACCGCTTTTTCTTTTATTATTTTTTCCAGAAATTCACGTCTTCTCGGAGTTATCTGTTTACTATCTCTTACCCTTAGTCTCTTAAATTCATCTTCTATTTTTCTATCAATAAGGCAGCCGGCAAGAACCATCGGGCCGATAACAGGACCACGGCCTGCATCGTCAATTCCTAAAAGAAGAGTTTCCATTACAAGAAAAAATTCTCGGTCTTTTATAAATTTAATTAAAATGGGACCTCATCTTCTTTATATCCGCTTATTTCTTTTAAATTCTCTAATTCTTGCGTAGGATTTCTTTCATCAATTATTAAAACAGGAAAAGGAGTAATTTTTCTTTCATTTACTGTTACATTCCATGGAAAACTTTTCTTTTGAAATTCAAAGAATTCTGGCTCAATTCCTAATTTTTTGAATGTTTCTTCTGGCTCTGCCAACAAATGATTAAGACCTGAAGCATGAAATCGTGTTGAATTGTAAAAACCTTCTCCATAAGATTTTCCCGTGAAGGGAATATTTGCTTGATAAATCCTATACATAACACTGAAAGGAAAAGAAATCATAGCTTTTGTTCCTTCTGTAAGTTCTTTTACTATTCCTTCTAATTCATTCTTATTAAAAATCTCGAGAAGACCTTTGACATCATGTCTAAATATCTCAAATCTTATTATTGGTGGTTTTTGAAAATAATCCCACATTTGTAAAGAGAGATATTTTTCCATTTGGTGTTTTATTAATTTAAGGCTATTCTTGGTATGAGTTGCTTTAACTTCTCGAAGAATATTTGTTTTTTGGTGTGTTATGTCTGGTTCGCTTCTCATATTTTCTCCGTTTAATTCACTAAACTCATAAAATTCTCCAATTTTTCCCCCGTAAATTCCTTGTGCGAGAATTTCAAAAAATCTTCCTAATCTCGTTCTCAACCCCCAACCCCTATCAAATCCAGGAAGACATAACTGCAATTCTGTGGTAGGATAAACCAAGTTTTCATTTTTAATTTCTAAATAAGGTGCATTAAAATAATCTGGCAATCGTTTATCAAAACAACAATCTCTAATTAATTCATGTCTTTTTTTATTCATAAAAAATCAATCATTATAGATATTAAAAAACATTTGTGCTCTGAAAAGAATATTTTTAAGCTTATGATACTTTTAAAGAGAAAGTTTTATAAGCGAATTTCATTAGCTATTTTAATAAAGCGGGATGGAGCAGTCTGGAGTGCTCGTCGGGCCCATAACCCGGAGGTCGTAGGTTCAAATCCTACTCCCGCTACTCTTTTTTAAAATGCAGACATTTCTACCTTATCCAAATCTGAAAAAATCTGTGAAAATCCTAGACAGCAGACGCCTTGGAAAGCAGAGAATCGAGGCTTTTCAGATTCTCAATATTCTTATAGGAAGAACAAAAACAAAAGGATGGAAAAACCATCCTGCTGTAAAAATGTGGAAAGGATATACGAATGCGCTTAAACTTTATTTTAATCTTTGTCTGGATGAATGGGCTTTCAGAGGATATAAAAATAATATGAAAAAAGAGATCATTCGTGGAAGAATCGCTTTTCCTGCCTGGCTTGGAAACCCTAAATTTCACTCATCACATAGAAGTAATTTGCTGAGAAAAGACAAAAAATATTATTCTAAATTTAATTGGAAAGAATCTTCAGACCTGCCCTATGTCTGGCCATAAAAAACCTTTTAAGCAACAGATTATCTATAAATCTAAGCCCACGTCGCATAGTGGTATTGCAGCGGATTGCTAATCCGCGCCCTTCGGGGCTCGCAGGTTCGATTCCTGCCGTGGGCGTTTTTAGAATATACTGGTTAATTATTGTGTTAATTGTTTTTATAATCTAGGGTCTATTTCAAAAAAAAGATAAAAAACCTCTAAAGAAAAAATAAAACTCCCAACTACCATCAAAGGGATAGAATTATATCATCCCCAAAAACTGCATAGCTGCTCTTGGATCTTTCTCGAAAACTAGAAAAGACATCCCTATTATTGCAGATAGTCTTCTTAATTGTTCTGGAACACCAATACTTAAATCAATTCCTGTTTCATTTTCAAATTGATCTGCTACTTGCTGATTTCTTGAATCTGAATAAGAAGTAACTGTTAATATAACATTATGTCCAGGAGCAGCCAGTAATTTATCTTTTTGTTGAGAAACTATTAATAAATAAGGTTCTGTAGCTTCTTTAAATGTAGCATATTTAACAGTATTTCCTAATCCTAGTGGAACATTTGTCAATGGTTCTGAAAGTTTTTTAACTGCCTCTTCTAATGGATTATCAAATCTTCCTAATCTTACTAATGTTTGTGGGGTTGTGTATTTCATTTTTAAATTGTATTTAAAATTACCTTTTTAAGTTTTTCGGGGATTTTATTCCATTTACAACGTACAAGACATTATACAGAAATAAATTTATCTCTTCCTGATTGTTTTGCCTTGTAAAGGGCTTTATCTGCCCTTTGTTTAAATCTCTTTTTTGTATCTCTTTTCTTGAATTCTGTCAATCCACCACTAACAGTAACGTCATATTCTTTTAACATCTTGTCTGATTTTATTGCAGTTCTTAAACGGGAAGTTATCTTCTTTGCTTTTTTTAAATCTGTCTCTGGAAGAAGAACGAAAAATTCTTCTCCTCCAAATCTGGAGATAATATCTGATTTTCTGAATTGTTTTTTTAAAATTTTTGCAAGCCTTATCAGTAATTCATCTGCCTTGAGATGACCATATCTGTCATTTATCTTTTTGAAGAAATCTATATCAATAATGAATAGGGATAATTTCTCTTGCCCCCTTTTAACTTTCTCAATCTCCATATCTAAAATAGTTTCAAAGAACTTGCTGTTGTATAACCCTGTTTTTTCGTCATGAGTGGCTGCTTCGTAAAGCATAGAGATAGATTCTTTCATAGTGCCGAACAATTCCTCTATCTTTTCCCTGAACTTAGGATCCAGAGCAGACACCTTTTCTTTTAATTTTTTATCCATTATAAGAAATAAATAAAATTATATTAATAAAGTTTTGGACGAGCTTATTTGCTGATTTCGCTCGTTCTTCTTTTAGGTGTATAAAATTTATCCAGAATTTTTAGGGCTTCGTTTCTTTTTTCTGCATTTCCCATTCCTTTCCAGTCAAGAAGAAAAAAATCAATATCTTCTTCTGTTTTTTCTATAGCTTCATTGATCATTTCTTCTGTCAGTGGAAAAGCATAATTCGGAATCGTATGTGAGATAGCAACATTGGAGCTAAGCTGAATTTTATTAAAATTCGGGCAATAATGGGGGCCTCCGATTGCAATTGCTATTTCGTTGTAAGGATTTTCCTTAAAACTTTCAATTGTTTCTGAGATTGTTTTTGCAATTATAAATGCTGCTCTCCTGTCTATCCACTCGTTTTCTGTAGAGCCTATCTCTATAAAAACACACGGCTTGTCTATCAATGGTCCATGATGAGTGACTTCTATCGTTACCTTATAATCTTTAAGTTTGTAATGCTCTGCGTTTTGGTTGAGCTTTTCAAAGAGCTGTTTGAAAAAAAGGGCAGAGCTTTTGCATACTTTTCCTGTTTTTCCTCCAAGGTCTGCAGAGCGCCAGTTTCCAGGAGCATGAACACAGAGAGTTTTCTCACGGCTATCTGACTTGTGCTTTGAAGCAAAAATAATAAAATCATAAGAGTTTATTTTTTCCAAATCGAGATTCTCTTCATAAATAATTTCCTTGTCAGCAAGATAGAACTTAAAATTCCCGAACTGGGAAAGCTGTGTCGTGATGTTTATGCCTGCCTTGTCGAGCTTGCTCGCAACAATGAGAAATTTTTCATATGGCATGAATTTAGAAGAACGCTATAAGTTTTAAGGTTTGTTGTTGAATACAATAATTGTTATAAATAGTTATCTTTTACTAATATTCATGGAGGAAATAGTTTTAACAAAAGGAAAAAGATTAATAAAAACTCTAGGTTTTAAGAGAGATCATTTTGACGAAAAGAATGCCGCTTTATTCAAATTAGAGAATTTGCTTGTTTCCATTGAAAAAAAAGGTTTTCAGGCAGCAGAACATTTCCCACAAGGTTCAGCATATTCGCGTTCAGGTTATATTGATTCAAATATGGCAATTTATCTGCCTGATGGAACTTGTTATTATAGTGAATGTAATGAAGAAATGGTTGCTGATCTAAAGGATAAAAACACTAACAAAGCAATTTGGCCTGGAATTCAAAATCCAAATTGGACTTTTATAAATTCTATTCGTCCGCCTGAATTGGTGAATATTTTAAAAAATGCTTTGGGTTTTTCTTTTTCTTATCCCTGGCCTCATAAAATCTTCGAGGAGCATCGTAAAAGACCCTATGTTGAATTTCTTTATAAAAATAAAAAGCATGATGTCATTCTTTTTTTAATCACAGTTAGTAATAATAATCAAAGCTGTTTTTATGATAGGCCATATGGTTCAGGATTGAACGCTGGCTATCCCTTAGATAAGATGAGAATAGATGTTAGGACATCAGATGAAATTAATTTGAAAGAAACACTAAGGCATGATTAAATATAAAAACCAGGTTTATTAAATATTATTATGCAGGATCTCATAAAAATTTTGATAGGAATTGTTGTTCTGTTTGCAGGTGTTTTTATCGGAAATTTCCTTGCAAAAGTTACAAAAGAAGAGCTCAAATCAAGGCAGACCTGGTTCAGAATAATTATAATGCTCAGTTTAATCGGCGGAGTTATCGGATTAATTATTCGAAATGATATTCTTATGTTCACTATGTTTTTTATCGCTATTGTGACAAGCCAAAGCCTGAAGATTAAAAAAGGTAAACGTTAAAAACCAGTTTTTTCTTTTGATTCTATGCTTTATTTGATTGGTCTTGGATTAGGTATTGCAGGAATTTCACAGCAGGGCCTGAAAGCTGTGAACAAGTGTAAGAAAGTTTATCTGGAATCTTATACTACAGATTTTCCATATTCAAAAGAAGAACTGGAAGAATTCCTTGGCAAAAAAATGGTTTTAGTTGAGAGAGATTTCGTTGAATCTTTAAAAATTCTTGAAGAGGCAAAGAACACAGATATCGCTCTTCTTGTTTATGGCTCGCCTTTGACAGCAACCACACATATCTCATTAATACAGGAAGCAGAAAAGCAGAATATTCAAGTCAAAATTATTTACAATGCTTCAATACTCGACGCTGTTGCAGAGATCGGCTTACAGCCCTACAAGTTCGGAAAAACCACATCAATTCCAAATTTCAAAGCAGAAAGCTTTACAGAAGTCATCAAAGAAAATTTAAGCATCGGAGCACACAGTTTAATCTTGATAGATATCGGAATGGAATTTGAAAATGCTCTTGAAAGATTAAGGAATTTTTATATTGATAAACTAGTGGTCTGCTCTGCATTGGGAACGGATGAAAGCAAGATTTATTATGGAACATTGAATGAAATTGAAACTAAAAAAGTTAAAAAGCCTTTTTGCTTTATTGTGCCAGGAAAATTGCATTTTATTGAAGAAGAGGTGTTAAAGAAATATGTATGATTTTAAAAAAACCGAGGAAGAAGTCAAGAAAATCTGGAAAAAACATAAGGCTAAAATAGACAAAGCTGTTCAGGATGATCCAAAGAAAAAAGTTTTCTCTTTTCTCGAAGGCCCTCCAACGGCAAATGCTCCTCCAGGCCTACACCATTTAGAAGTCAGGACTTATAAAGATTTGATTAATAAATTCAAATTTATGCAAGGATTTTCTGTTCCTCGAAAAGAAGGTTGGGATTGTCATGGTCTTCCTGTAGAAGTTCAGGTTGAAAAAGATTTGAAATTAAAATCAAAAAAAGATGTTGTTAAATATGGTGTTGATAAATTTATAAAACACGCAAGAAAGAGTGTTTTTTCAAATATAAAGGACTGGGAGGATTCAACAAGAGAATTAGATTATTGGATTGACTTAGAAAATCCTTACGTAACCCTAGATAATGATTATATTGAAAGTGTCTGGTGGAGTTTAAAGGAATTGTATAAAAAAGGTTTATTATATGAGGGTCATAAGGTTGTGCCATTTTGTCCTCGTTGCGGGACCCCTTTATCGAGTCACGAAGTTGCACTTGGCTATCAAGATATAACAGAAGAATCAGTTACTATTAAATTTAAATTAAGAAAAAATCAAAAAACCAACAAAAAATTAAAAGAATTCATTCAGAAAGATGATGTATATGTTCTTGCATGGACAACAACTCCTTGGACTCTGCCTGGAAACGTTGCTCTGGCTGTTGGAAATAAAATAGATTATATAATCTATTCTGTTAAAAATCATTCTCAAATTGATGATGGGGTTTATATAAATTCAAAAAGCGATTTAGAAAATGCCAGTTCAGAGATTAAAAAAGAAAAAAATAAAAATAAAAATTTTGATTTAAAGATTTTAAAAGAATTGAAAGGAAAGGACTTGGTTTGCCTTGAATATGAACCATTATTTAATATTAAGGAAACACAGAATAAAAATTCTCATAAAATTATTCCTGCTGATTTTGTTACAACAGAAGAAGGAACAGGTGTTGTACATACTGCTGTAATGTATGGGGAAGACGATTATAATGTTGGTATAAAAATTGGACTTCCTGCGGTTCATACAGTAGGAGAAGATGGGAAGTTCCTAGATATTGTCCCAAAATTTAAGGGCAGATTTGTAAAAGATGCTGAAAAAGATATAATCAAAGATTTGAAGCAAAGAGGTTTGATTTTCAAAACAGAAAAAACCCTTCATAGTTATCCATTTTGTTGGAGATGTGAATCCCCTCTTTTGTATTATGCAATTAATTCTTGGTTTATTAAAGTAAGTTCTATAAAAGAAAAGATGATAAAAATAAATAAAAAAATTAATTGGGAACCCAAACATATCAGAGATG
>CAYFUJ010000047.1:0-5906 GCA_964346485.1 Candidatus Woesearchaeota archaeon | reverse complement strand
AATGCAGTTAAAAATAAAACTTTTGAAATGGTCTGCAGGGCTTCCTGTAGCAATGCTCAATGGAAAGACTGCGGAGAAAATTGGGGTCCATCCGCAGGACATGCTGAACATTAAGACTCTTTCTAAACATCCGAGAGAAATTTCAGCTGTCGTTGATGTTATTAAAAAACAGCTCGTAAAAAAAGACGAGATTGCTGTTTCTTCTGAATTAAAAAAACGCCTTAATCTTAAAATTGGAGAAAAAGTTGAGGTTAATATGCTGATTCCTCCAAAAAGCATGGATTTCATAAAGAAGAAATTCCAGAACAAGCCTCTGTCACAAAAAGAAATAGATGCCATAATAAGAGATGTTGTGAATAACTCTCTTTCTGATGCAGAAATAGCGCTTTTTGTCTCGGCTTTGGATAAATACGGAATGACTATGAAAGAAACAATTTATCTAATAAAAGCTATTCAGAAAACAGGAGCCCAGTTGAAATTCAAAAATAAATTTGTCGTGGATAAGCATTCTGTCGGAGGGGTACCTGGAAACCGGACAACACCCTTGGTTGTCTCGATATGTGCTGCTGCAGGACTTCTTATACCAAAAAATTCCTCGAGGGCAATAACCAGTGCTGCAGGAACAGCCGATGTCATAGAGACAATCGCCAATGTTGAATTTTCAATAAAACAGGTTAAAAAAATAGTAAAGAAGACAAACGCATGCATGGTCTGGGGGGGAGCTATCGGCATGGTTCCTGCAGATGCAAAAATAATCAGAATAGAAAGATCTCTGAAAATAGATCCTGAAGCACAACTGGTCGCTTCAATAATGTCAAAAAAACTCGCAGTAGACAGCAAATACATAATTATAGATATTCCTTATGGAAAAGGTGCGAAAGTCGCTAATAAGAAAAAAGCCCTTGAACTAAAAAGAAAATTCAAATATCTTGGAAAGTATTTTAAAAAAAATCTCGATTGCGTTCTTACTGACGGAAGCCAGCCTATCGGTTGTGGAATCGGGCCTGTTCTTGAATTAGAAGACATAATAAAAATTCTAGATCCAAAAAAGAAAGGACCTTCTGACCTCGAGAAAAAATCCCTTCTTCTTGCAGGAAAGCTTTTTGAGATGACAGGAAAGGCAAAAAAAGGACAGGGAATGAAAATGGCTAAGGAAATTCTTTATTCAGGAAAAGCCTTTAAAAAATTCAAAGAAATAATCAAAGCCCAGAAGGGAAATCTAAGAAGATTGAAAAAAGCAAAATTCACTCACGATATAAGGGCAAAAAAATCAGGAAGAATAAGAGAGATAAACAATAAAAGAATAAATTCTCTTGCGAGAGAAGCTGGTTGCCCTATCGATAAATCTGCAGGAATTTATCTTTATATAAGTAAAGGAGACCGAATAAAAAAAGGAGACAAAATAATAACTCTACATGCAGAAACCAAACCAAGACTCAACCATGCAATCAGGTATTACAGGAAGATAAAACCAATAAAGATAAAATAATGCAATTATATTTTTAAACTCGGACACTTTTCTTTTTCTATGGAAGAGTATAATTATCGGAAAAAAATTATAGAGTATTTGAAAAAGAACCTGAAAAAAGGCTATACGCTCGAATCTCTGAGATGGGCACTGATTGGGCAGGGATATTCAAGAACTTCTGTTGAAAGAGCAATTGAAGAGCTCAATAAAGAAATGGCGAAAAAAGCACCTGTTTTAAAGGAAAAGCCAGTGATAAAATATGAAATTATTGACGAAAAAGACAGGCCGATTAAGATAAAGAAGTCTTTCTGGAAAAGAATTTTTGGACGATAGGGAAAACTTTTTAACGCCAATTTCTTCTCAATATTATGCCGCCATGCGGAGAATGGTATTCCACCTGGTTTGAGCCCAGGGCCCTTACGGGCGTCCAGGTTCGATTCCTGGTGGCGGCGTTTTTTTCTAGAATTTTAAGCCTGCAGAGGGATTTGAACCCCCGACCCCTTGATTACGAATCAAGTGCTCTACCGCTGAGCTATGCAGGCATGTTATAGATTGCTCGTAGAACTATAAAAGTTTTTAGACTTGCCTGCTATAGAATAAAATTAACCGAACAATGCAGACAAGCCCTCTGCTGCAGCTTCTTTCTTCTCTTCCTTAGGCTTTGCTTCTTTCTTCTCTTCGACAGGTGTTTGACCAGCTGCAGGAACTGCACCGACTAAACTAGCGCTTTCCAGTTCTTTGTCAATGTCAACGCCTTTCAGACTAGCGACGAGAGATTTTATCTTAGCCTCGTCAATCTCTGCACCAGTAGCTGCAATAACTTTTTTCAGATTTTCTTCATTCACTTCCTTGCCTGATTTGTGCAACAATAATGCTGCATATATGTTTTCCATTATTTATTTTCCTCCGGATTTTGTTTTTCTTGTTCTGGAGTTTGAGTTTCGAGAGCTTTTTCTTGCGCTGCTGCTTTTCTTATTAAAAAGCCAATAGTATCCTTGCTGATATAATTAATTTCAACTGCAAAAGGCAGTGCTTTTCCAAACGCTTCTTTCATTTCTTTGATTGTTTCTTCTTTGTCTATTTTTATGTCAGTGTATAACTTTCCTTCTTTTGTATCAAATGCAGCCAGAGGAACAAATCCTATTGAAAACGGCTTGATGTTAAATTTATTCATAATATCTGCAGCAGCAGCTGAAATTTTTTCACCCTCCCTAACAATTATTTTTGGTTCTTTGATATGAATTTTTCCCTTTTCTATTTTAATCTGTATTCCTAAAGCACCGAGTTCACTTATTGCAGGTCCTGGAATAAGGTCAGTAGGCCCTTCTGGAATTTCAATGTCTTTTACAGACTCCTGGCCTGCCTTTGCTTTTACAGGACTTTTTTTGCTCGTCAATTCTTCTGCCAGCTCAAAAACATTCAGATCTGAAAACAAAATAGCAGTGCTCTCTTTAATAGAATCCTTGAGCTTTTTCACAGCCTCGTTTCCAGATGAATCCAAAGCTCGGAACATAATGCTTTTTTTCGGTACTTTGACTATAGCCTTTCCTCTAAGTTTTTTCGCAATTTCCTGATACTGGAAAGAAGGAATATCTTTTATAGATGCAATCAAAATCGTCTTTTTCTTTTTTATAAGCTCTGCTAATTCTTTTCTTGTTTTCTCCTTTGCTATGTTGATTTTTTTATTCATTTTATCTTACCAATATTTTGTATGGTTTGGTCATGGTGAATTTCAACTCTAGATTTTTTATGTTATCTTTAGCTTTTGGAAGGGATTTTAATATCGAATTGTAAATTGTTGTTATATTCTCGATAATTTCCTCATCTTTCATACTCTGCTTTCCAACAGCAAGTTTTACACTGGCCTCTTTTACTCTTATTTTAATGCTCTGGTTTATTTTTTTTCTGAGCTCATCAACTTCTTTTTCATTTATAATTGTAAGGATTCCTAGTTGAGGAGAAGGCATTTTTCCTGCAGGACCAAGAATTTTTCCGAATGTTGTAGCAACTTTTGGCATTAGGCTTGCCTGTGCAATGAAAAAATCAAAATTTTTCACGAGTTTTTTCAGAGCTTTCTTGTCAGAATATTTCTTGAATTGCTCAGGAGTTATTGTTTCAACATCCTTGTTTTTTGTCTCGAAAAAAGCGCAGATTTTTTTATCCTTGACTTTGAAAGGAACACTGACAAAAAGATTTATCTGATTCTTTTTAGGGTCAAATTTCTGCAGATTTATGATCAGGTCCACTGACTGGTCAAACTTTCTCTGCTTTTCTTTTCTTAATTCATTCAGGGCTTTCTTTATTTCTTCTTCCAATTCCATTTTTACCTTCTACATTATGCGTCAAAAGCCTAGAATATATCTCCTGACGATGTAGTTCTGCGGTAATTTTTGTAAGATAAGAATAGTTTATAAATTTTACCACAACAATTCTTATAAACAGATTTTAATTTTTTTTAATATGGAACTCGTTGCACTTTTATCATCTGGAAAAGGAAGCTGGGCGCAGATTTCTGGTCTGATGAAATACGGCGAATGGGACAAGGTTATTCTCATAGGAAGCGATTTTGCAAAAAAATTCACACATGAAAAACCCTTTGAATTTATCCAGGTTGACTTAGACAAAAGATTAAATGACCTAAAAGAAGAACTAGCAAAGAAACTTAAAAAAAAGATTGAAGGAACAGAAGTTGCCCTGAGCATTGCTTCTGGCGACGGAAAAGAACACATGGCACTTATTTCTGCTTTGATAAATCTCCCGGTCGGAGTGAGATTCGCAGCCCTGACCAAAGAAGGGGTTATTGATTTGTGATTACCTAAAAAAACTAATTCCCCAGAAGATTAAAAGAAGTATCAGTATAAATATAAATAATTGTGTTGAAAATACAAAGAGTCTTTTTGCAGTCTTCTCGCTTTTTGTCAGTGCGAGAATTGTCAGATAGAAAAATCTTCCGCCGTCAAAAAATCCAACAGGAAGCATGTTGATTAATGCAACGCTTATACTTACTATCACAAGCCACCACAACAGATTATAGATAAATATGCTTATCTCACCAAGTTTTGGCTGATAATAAACATTTGATTCCTTGAATGAAAGAGTATTTATAATTGTTCTGAGAATGCCTGTTTCCTGTCGAGATATAAACCCTATTCCTAGCCATGCAGTTCCGGGCGATTCAGGATGCTCTTCAAGAACCAGAGTTTTTTCCACAGCCCCTTCTTCTGTCATTGTTGTTATAGTTATCTCATCTCCTATATTATATTTTGATAACTCTTCAACTAATCTATCAATACTAATTATTTCAACTCCATTAATTTCTGTGATAATGCTGCTTAAATTTACTTTAATAGCAGGTGCAGAATTATAAACAAAAATATTTTCACCATCCTTTTGGCTTTCCACCATTTCTTTTGTTGAAAGATAAATAATATTTCCCACAATTATTTCATTAAGTCCTTTTTTATCCATAAGTTCTAAAACTGATTCATAGGACGCGTTGTTTAACTGCACATTATTTATTGAAGAAATTCCTGCAATAGCTATGCTGGACGTGGCATAAGTGTCAAACATAATTCCAGACGGAGTAAATGCCATAGAAAAGAAAAGCAAAAGAATTCCCAAAAACAAAATCGTAGTCAGAAAATTTGCAAATGTTCCGGCACCGAGAATTGCCATTTGCGAAAACTTCTTCTTTTTTACCATAATTTTCTCGTCGAGCTCAACAAATGCCGCTGGAAATATAGGGAAAAAATAAGGGAAAAAGGCAAAACCTGTTGTTTTTATTTTTACTTTATTATATGCGGCAAAAATTCCATGGAACATTTCGTGAGTCGTTGCTATGATTGCTATAATAACTATCCAGTATGTAAAATAAAAAGGCGGCAGGAATTCAAGACGAAAAACTTGCGGAAGATAAGGGATAATAGGCATGATTGGGGGAACTTTGATAGCTCTCACAATGCTCGGGCTGAAGAAATAAATTTTTATGATGGTGTAGATTAGATAAAAAACGCCAATCATTAAGACATAACCCAGCGCAACTGAAACATAGCTCAGGGCTTTCAAAGTTTTTTGATATTTGTTTCCTATACGGTTGATTAATTTTATTCCCCATTTTGTCCGATAGAGAAACAAGAGCTTTTCTCTTTTGAGATTTTTTCTTCTTACATAGAGGAGCATTGAAAATACAATTAGGAAAAATGCTAAGAATATCAAGTCATAAATTAAAAAACTCATTATACCTGCTTTTTTCTAAAAGGACGGAATGCTTTTTTACCGCACTTCCTGCATTTAACTTTTCCTTTTAAAATTTTCTGAGGGTCTGACCTGATTTTAGTATGACATTTCTTACAGACAAAAACGTTCTTGAAAAGTCTGCTCTGTGCTTCAGGTATTTTTGCCATTATAATTTCCTCTTGATTATTTTTCTTCCTTCAAT
>CAYFUJ010000046.1:0-1827 GCA_964346485.1 Candidatus Woesearchaeota archaeon | reverse complement strand
GATATGCAGCCATGCACGAATCCTTGCCTCCTGAAAAAAGAACTCCAGCTCTCATAGAGGATAAAATAGCTGTTAGTTTTTAAAGATGTTTGATTTTTTATAGTATGAATTGCAATAGGTATATTAATAACAATAATTAATATAAGTCTCAAATTTTATTTTCAGAGATATGAAAAATCTTACAATAGAAATAACAGATAAATGCCCCTTATTTTGTCAACATTGTTCAACTTATGGTGCTTGGGATCGTGATGATATCATAATATCTTTAGAGAATTTTATAAGAATCTTGGAACAAAATCCTTCTTACAAAGAAATAAGGCTTTCTGGTGGAGAACCTTTTATGCATCCAGAAATTATTAAATTTATACAAGAAGCAAAAAAAAGAGATCATATAGTAAGAATTCTCTCATGTGGAGTTTATAGAAATGGAAATAATTATCAAGCTATTCCAAAGAAAATAATTAATACGTGTAAGGAATTAATAGATAATATTAGTCTTTCTTTATATGGTTCTAAAGAAATTCATGAAAAAGTCGTTGGACTACCAGACACTTTCCAATATCTTGATGAAACAGTCAATAGGGCAATATTTGCAGAAATTCCTTTTTCATTTGGATTTGTTCCTTTAACAATTAATAAACATGACTTAGAAAATACAGTCAGATATGCTTCTAAAAAAACAAAACAACAAAATTATTGCATGCCTGAATTACATCTACTAAGATATGTAAAACAGGGGGGATGCCAATATGATATTCCAGAGATAAAAGAAAAATTAGCACTTACTTCAGAAGAAAATCAACAAATAATAGAACAAGCGAAACATCTCGAACAGGAATATAAAATTCCTATTACTTTTAGTTGTTCAATGTTAGAGAGGAATTGTGGTGCTGGCAAAGAGAAAAAAGTTATTACAATTTATGGAAATAAATGTGATTGTTCTGCATTAAAATGGAATCTGGAAAAAACTCTTGAAGGGGAAGTTTTTTGTAAATTAAAACATTAAATCATTCAAACAAACTACCTAATGGATTTTCAAAATCCTTGTTGACTTTTTTGAGCCGCTGTTTTTTCTCCTTATCTAGTTCTTTAATTTTTTCTTCGATTTCTTCTTTTAAGTCTGCAAAAGGATCTGGATTGTGCCTGAAGTAAATTTCCTTGAGCCAGATATAAAACTCGTCAAAATGATTTTCTTGCTCAAGCCAGACTTTTTTCTGATGATCAAGGTGAAGCAGAGGTGAAAAAGAAATTATCCTCTCTTCTTTATTATCACCAACAAATTTTGTAAATGAAATTTTTTTTCTTTTTTCATCCTCTTTAAAGTATTTCAAAAGATTTTCATAAATCTCTCTTATTTTGTTTTTTATGCTGAATTTCTTTTTTGGTAAAGAAAAAGAAGTTTCTATCAGGGCCCTCTTGTTTATTATCTCTTTTTTTATTCTTCTGTTCTCTGTCGTGATTGCCCTGTTGAGAGAATCCAGAAGCTCTTGAAGAGTTACTTTCTTGAGTCTCGGGACAGGGCTTTTCAAAATTAGTTCTGGAATTGGTTCACCAAGCTCAATTCTCTCGAGAATGCTTTTCTCCTCTTCTTTTTTTCCGAATAAAATCTCGTCTATGCTTTTTATATGCTTATTCAGGAGAATTTCAGACTTAATTCTAAGCAAAAGCGCTGCAGCAAGAAGAACCTTTCCCGAAATAAAGAAATCTGCTGATTCAGATTCGCTAATTCTTTCAAGAAACTTGTCAGTAAGAATTATAATGTTAATATCCTACGGATCTAACTGTTCTGTGTTAATCAGATCATAGATAATTTCCTGCCATCCG
>CAYFUJ010000045.1:0-9044 GCA_964346485.1 Candidatus Woesearchaeota archaeon | reverse complement strand
TATCATTGACACTTGTAGTTGTAACGCTCGGACCTGTTGTATCTATCCATACAACATAACTATTATTCAGGGCTGTATTTCCAAGAGTATCATTCGCATACGCATTTATTGTTTGGTTTCCATCTCCTATACCACTAAGCGCATATGTTCCATTACACCATCCATTGCTCACAGCAACTGTTTGGTTTGCATTACCTGCAACATTTATAGAACAATATGAAGCTCCAACTCCTGTATCACTTACAGATATATTAAAGATCATATTGTCAGTATTCTTATATTGTGTCGCATTTGTATAAACTGGCAATTCCACTGTTGGAGCTGTTGAATCAATTGTGAATGTTCTGTTTGCAGCAGCAAAAGAGCATTGACTACTAGTTGCATTATCACATGCTTGGCAATTCCATAAGTAATAGCCATCACTAATCGTCTTGCTGAAAATTACAGGTGTTGCATTTACTGGAGAAGAATTTGTTTCATTGAGATGCCATCCACTCCAATTACCATAAAGAGAGACATTAACAAGATTGATGTCGTCCGAACCTGTACAATTAAATGTTACAGATGATGAGCTTGAATTATAAGTGTCTATAGGAGAATTGAGGGTTACTGTTGGGGAAGCATCTCCTGCTGTGACAGTTATAGGACTATTTGTGTTATCCATAGTACCACAACCTTGAGCAGCACCAGCACTATCACAAGGAAATCCATACCAAATCTGATCACCAGAACCCTCTGCCGTCCAATTACAATTACCTTCTGTTTCAGAGGTAATAAGACCTGATATACAATAAGCTCCACCAGGACAACTTGGTGGAGTTCCAGGAGTAACAGTATTATTTTTACATATTACTAAATACCAATCATCACCTTTAGGATCTTTTGCAGTTGCATTAAATGTAACATTATTTCCCTGAGTTACTGGGTCTGGATTATCTTGGGGAATAACAGTAAATTCTGGTGGTCCTGCACCACCAGCTTTTATTATCGCTATAGATATGAGAATTAATATAATGATTATTAATGCAAAAATTATTTTTTTCATAGATTTTGTTGCGCTTTTCATTTTAAGGTAAAATATATTTCAATCTTTTTTTAGTAGTAAGTCCGAAAGTCTTCCAATTTTCATAATCATAAAACTCAGCAATAGGAAAATCATCAGTAGTTAATTTTATATCAGAATCTATTTCAAAGTTAGAATTATCTCCCATCATTTCTTCTATTGGAGGGCCAGAATAATTAGACAATTTTACTAATAATATTAATTTATTTTTATCAATATCTTTTTTTGATGCGAGAAATATAATATTATGAATTACTTTTGGATCAGTACGCGGATTTCTTAATATTAAAATATCTTCAAAAACTAAACTTAACGTATTATATAGACTTTGAGTTGTTTTTGCATACTTGCCTCCTTTTGCTGAAATTAGATTGATAACAAGAACCCCATTATCATTAAGATGTTTTTTGTATTCTCGAAATGCCTCTTCTGTATACAAATGCCAAGCTGGAAAGACAGGCCCAATATCAATTATTATTATATCATATTTTTCATCTGAATTCTGAATAAAATGCCTTCCATCATCAAAATAAACATCAGCTTCATCATTCCAATAAAAATATTTTCTCGCCAAATCAAGCATTTTCGGTTCTATTTCCATTATATCCATTTCCAGATTATATTTTTCTATAAGTTCTCTTGCTACTGCACCTCCTGCAAGACCAACCATTAAAACTTTTTTATGTTCAGACTTATAGATAAGGGGAATTTCAAAATATTTTACATATTCCATTTCATTTTCTTCTGTTTTTAGATTAACAGACGTTAACATTAATGCGCCAGAATACATTCTCATATGAACACTTCCTTCTTCAATAACTTTTATTTGCCCATAATGACTATCAAAGGATTCTAATATTTCAGAGGGATATACTATTTGAGATTGAAATATTATTAATAGAGGTATCAAAAAGATAAATAAAAACTTTATTTTGCTTTTCATCACAATTAATGACAATAATATGAGAGCAGCCCCTGTTATCAGAGCAGTCTTGGTAATTCCAAGATATAAAATTAAAAAGAATCCTGTAGCAAAAGTTCCGATTATACTTCCAACAGTTGCTAGAGCATAAATCTGTCCTGCTTTTCTTCCAATTTCTCCTAAAAATTCAGTTGAAAGTTTAACAGAAGTGGGAACAACAAATCCTAAAAAGAAGATTGGGAATGCTAAAATCACAAACGAGACCAACAAAGGTCCAAAGATTATACCAAGACTATTGAGTTGATATAATATTGCTCTTGAGATAATAGGAAGTAAACAGATATAAACACCAAGCAACAATATTATCAATCCTAATTTGTTAAGATTTATCTTTCCTTTATCTGCTAATTTTCCCCCGTACCAATAACCTAATGCTAAAAATGTTAGAGTTACCCCAATTAATGAAGTCCAAACATAAATAGTAGAACCAAAAATAGGAGATATTAATCTCGTCCCCAAAATCTCAAGTTCCATACTAATAAATCCAGACAATAAGACGATTAACCTGATTTTATTGATATCTCTCATTTTTTAGCCTCTTTTTTCATATTTAATTTAAAAGGATCAACGATATGCTCAATTTCAATGCTTCCATCTAAAACTTTCAAATCAAAACTATCTTGCTCTCCGACGAGATTTGTTAATAAAACTTTGTTATATTCATTTGAATTAATTGATGTAAATTCAGCAATAATCTCTATCTCATCAATTTCATGAACCTTTATTTTTGGATTTCCAGAAACAATTCTCGGATAAATTTTAATATCACTTTCAGAATTCAGAAGTTGCTCAAATTCAACCCGCACATATTCTCCATCAGAAATTTCCTCGCTCCAGATGTCATCAAATTTTTTAACTTCATCAGTAATATCTCTAATAAATTTCCTATCTGAATTCAGATGCTCTGCATCTTCTACTTCAATCACATCCCTTATAATTGCTGTTCTGCCTTCTTCTTGTTCTTCTGATATTGTTTGACCAACATTTCCGATATCTATTTTACTGAGAAAGAATATTAAAAGAAGAAAGAAGAAAATTCCTAATAAAGCAAATAATACTCTTTTATCCCATTCGGGCTTTTTAAATGGATTTTTTATTGGTTTACATTTTACTCTTTTAAAAGATATTTCACTTGGCATTTGTCCTCTTTTTTGTTATTTTATTTTTTATTTCGGTCAGTGCCTCGTCAAACGAAATGCGTCTGCCGAGTTTTTTTTGAATATCAGATGCTATTTTAAGAAGCCATTTATAGTTCTCTTCCTTTATCTTGATTACCTTGGATGTCATAGTGGTTACTAAGTAATTAAGTTTATTTAGTGACTAAGTAACCAAAGCTTATAAAGGTTTCTGTAAATAATTTTAAGAATTATTTTTCAAAAATTGTTTTTTGGTGTGTGAACTATTTTTTAAATCTGGTAAAAAATAAGACTAATAGTAACAAAACTACTAAAATCAAATAATAGAAATAAAGAGGAATTTTTGGTAGAAAGTTTATTAAATTTAAATAATAAATCAATATACCTAAAATAATAAAAAAGCTTAATATTAGAATAGATGTTTTATGCCTTTTGATAAATTTTTCTTCTTTAAGAAGAACCTTTTCTATTTTCTTTTTTTCAAATTTAAATATTATAAATATATTAAGAATTGCTAATATTATCAATGCAATGATAATGGCAATATTTAATCCTCCAGAACCAAAATTTATGGTCGCAGTTCCTCCTTTAACATTTATTTCAATTGTTCTATATGCACTTCTTATATGACCCTCATAATTAGCTTCAATTTTTAATGTATAAATGCCAGATTTTACATTTGTAGGTAAAAATATATTTGCAGTTCTGGTTTTTTCTTCAACTTCTAAATAAATGGTATCTGAGCCAGAGGTTATCATTTCATCTCCTTTTTCAATCCAGAAATTAATTTCTGAAGTTCCATTTACTCCTGAAACACCCATAGTAGAGTATGAAAATTCCAAAAATTCTCCTAATTTGACTGGAGATTGAAAGTCAATTATCCTGATACTAAAGATTGGTTCTTGTGAATTTATTGACCCAGCCAAAAGAACTGAAAAAATTAAAAATGCAGCTATTAATCCTATATTTTTCATCATATTCCTCTTTTAACTCATAAAGTAAATATTTTGACTATTTAAAACTTTTTTATTAGAAGATTAGCTCCCTTAAGTTTGTTCTTTGTTCTGTTCAGAAAAAATATCAGAGAGCTTTTTAGCGCCTTGTTTCAGAATTTTGAGATTAATCTGGACAATCTCTGGTGAGATAACTTTGCCGCGGACAGTTTTTCTTAACCTCAAACCTTTTGGAGTTGGATTTGAGATTTTTTTCTTGCCTTCTCTTCGCGGTCTTTTTTTCATAGCTTTTCCATAAGTCAGAAGAATTTTTTTTGTTCCAGAACCCTGAACATCTTCATGAGCAGTAAAGCCAGATTTATCGCTGGCTCCTGCAATTTCAAATTCATAACCTTCTAAATTAGGAAGAAGTTCTTTTCCTTGGATTTTGTCATGTAGGGATTTTCCAAGAAGTTTTTCTGTTTCCAGTTCGAGCTTATAGGTCTTTCCAGATTTATCTCCGATATTAATTTTGAATGGCATGATAATTAATATTTCAAGAGGTTTTAAAAGTTATCTGTTAAAATTTTAAAATCAAACTTTTATCTTTTTCAAAAAATTTAGTCTCGAATGGCAGAGATCTTTTTTTCATCATATTATTTATCATATTTGATTCTGATTCTGCTTTATTTACTTGGAAATTTTTTATCGTTACAGGAATTAATTTTAATTCTCTAAGACCTTTTTTATTTAACTTTAATTTATATAAGAATGATAAATCGTTTCTCAAGAAAGGATCGACGGCATAGTCATCTACAAACTCTCCAGTATCATACATTATAAGTTTATTTTTGTATTTCTCTACCCCCTGGAAAACATGAGAAGAATGTCCATGAAAAATGTCTACTCCTTCGTCGATTAAAGAATGGGCAAAATCTATATGTTCTTTTAAAGGATATTCGAACATATTAGGACCCCAGTGAGCAGAGACGATCAATATGTCAACCTTTGGTCGAAATTTTTTTATTTCTCTTTTTATTTTGTCAAGGCCTGTTTTATTAATCTCTAGATAAAAAGTTCCTGGTTTGCTTTTTGTTGCTGCCCAGTCTTCATGGTTATCCTGAAAAGAAAGAATTCCTATTTTTGTTTTTTTAATATCAAAGATTGCAGGTTTTTTTGCCTGATTTATATTTTTTTCTGCTCCTGTATGTTTGATTTTTAATCTGTCGAGAATTTTTATCGTGTCAAGCAGACCGCGTTCTTTGAAATCCAATATATGATTATTAGCTAAATTTGCATAATCAATTCCTGCATATTTTAATGTTTCCTTGAATTTTGGGAGCATTTTAAAATGAAAAGTTTTTGGCCAGGCATCCCATTCATCTCTGCTGTTAGTCATCGCACATTCCAAGTTTATAAGAGTTAAATCAGAGTTTTTTAATTCATCGATCAAATTCCCCCAGACATATTCTGTGCCCTTTTGCTCCATAACATCATTCATAAGTCTTCCGAGCATAACATCTCCAGTAAATGCCAGAGTTATTTCAGAAAATTTGCTAGATTTATTTTTCATTTTATAATAAGATATCAAATCTCTTTAAATCTTGTTATTAAAATAAGTCTAGAAAAAACTAAATATTCATTCCTATTATAAAGATAACGATTGCAATTACAAATCCCCACCAAGCCACTTTTTTCAGAGCTTTAGCATTTCTGAAAGCTTTAACAACTGCTTTAGGAAAGATAAGCAAAATCAGCGCTTCTACAAGTAAGACAAGCCCGATTGTCATGAGAACAATATTCCACACCATTTTTTAAAAAACAAATAATCCTATTAATATAAATATAAGCGCCACGGCACATTCTATAACTGCAATGTTTCTCATCTGCCTAACGTGTTTCATCCATTTTTTCCCTATCTCCATCATCTGTTTCGGGAAAATCGTTATGGCAATACTTTCTATCATAGCAAAAATTCCTAGGCTAAGAAAAATTATTTTTAATATCACATCTCCCATATCTTATTTAAAGGATAGGTGCTTATAAAGTTTATCTCTTATTAAATTCCCCAGTCTGCTTTTTCCTGTCTCTTGATTTCTGCGATTTCCTGCAGAAGAGCTATCTCAGAACCAGACAAAAGATCCTTGTTCTTTTTGAAATTCCTGAACTGGGATTCTGTAATATCTGAATAGAGGAAACTCACGTTTTTCATTCTTCTTTCAAAATTAATTCTAGGAACAGAAATTGCGAGCTCTTGGCCCCCTGTTGCCTCTTCTACTGACTTGTTTTCTGACTGCATATTTTTTATCTTTCCGACTTTTTCATTTTTCTCGTCTATCAGTTCCAATCTTGGAATTATCTTTCCGATTTCAACTCTAACACCAAAAATTGCAGGATTTGTATTCCTGAAAACATACTGGTGAAGAACTCTTATTTTAGCAAGCGGGCTTAGTTCCATTAACCTTCTTTTTTCAATTTCTTTCTTTTTGTTTTCCCGAAATTCAACAATATCTTCAATAAGTTTATAAATAACATCATCTGTCAGAATTTTTATATTTCCTTTCATTTCTTTGGCTTCATCGTCAATATCTATATTAAAACCAGCAATAATTGCATCAAGCTCGTTTATCTCGAGATTGGCTTTTGCACTGATTATGTCGTTTTTGTTTATGTTTCCTATTCCTGCCTTTACGACAGAAATTTTCTCATTTCTGAGCATTGTAAGAAGCGCTTCTAAGCTTCCGAGAGAATCTGCCTTTACGACAATCCCTTGTTTTTCTGTCTTGATGCTTTCTGCGAGCTGCTCTTTGAAGAGCTTTTTAATCTCTTCCTCGTTATTTTTATAGACGACAAAAGGCATTCCAGGCAAAATATCTGCCTTTTCTGCAATCTGCATTCTCATTCCTGTAGCTGCCTGAATTTTTTCTTTTGGCTTGAACTTATCGCAGAGGGGCTGAATTTCCTCAAGAACTCTTATCTTTGTGATTAGAGGCTTGGCTTCGAGATTTGCAACAGCAATCTGGTCCTGCTTTGAAAGCTCTCCGTTATAAAGGATAGACTCGAGATAGTAATTGTTCTTTTCTTTTTTTATTTCAAGGATAATTCCTTTTGCTTCTTTGCCTAATTCAAGCTTGTTTTCAAGATATTTTTGGCTCAGTCCACACAAAACCACGATTAATTCAGGAATTCCCTGTCCTGTTTTTGCAGAGCAAGGCACGAGAGCTATTTTTTTTGTAAAGTCAGGTATTTTGTAAAATAAATCTGCATCAAATCCATAATTATTTAGCGAGCCAACCAGGGTGAGATATTTTTCTTCAAAAATCTGTTTGACGTTTTGTACTTGGGAGTTTATGCTTTCTTCAAGTCCTGCTCCTGTATCTGTTTTCCATCCAGAAATATTGTCTATCTTGTTCAGAGTAATTATGAAAGGGGTTTTGTTGTGTTTCAGAATCTGGATTACTTCTGCTGTCTGGGGTTTGATGCCTTCATTGATGTCTATGACAAGAATCGCAAGATCTGCCAAGCTTCCACCTCTTTTTCTCAGGTTTGTGAAAGCTGCGTGCCCAGGAGTGTCAACAAAGAGAAATCCAGGAATATTTAGCCCTATTTTCTGTTTTTCAATCAAGGGACAGGCAATTTTCAGGTTTTCTGCAGGATAGAGAGTGAATGAAATCTTCTGGGTAATTCCTCCTGCCTCTCCTTCTTGAACACAGCTCTGTCTAAGTTTATCGAGTATTGAGGTTTTTCCATGATCTACATGTCCGCAGACCGTTACAATTGGCTGACGAATTTTGTTTTTCATGAAAATTAGAGAAAAAGTCAGGTTAAAAGGCTTTTGATTTGCTTTTTATTTAGGGAGTTTCTTGATTAGTTTTCCATAGAAATAGTTGGTTTCGTAAAGTAGATGGAGGATTTTTTCGCAATAAATACGCTTCGTATGGCAAAGAGTTTCTTTTTTTTCTTTTTCTATTTTCGTGGTTTCAGATGCTAACATATTTTTCACAACTCCTAGTGAATTAAGGTCTAATTTTTGTTCTATTGTGGCCATTCTAATTTCAAAAGAAAGCATCTGAGAAAACTTAAAAGCCAAGAGAAGACGTCCGAAGTCAGCAAGCAAATCCGAAGACCTGCTTAACTAATTCTTCCGCCCCTCTCAACCTTTATTATTAAGGTTTAAGGGTTTTTAAGTTTTTTGGAAGTGAATAAAAAGTAAATTTTATATTAAATTTGATAATACACAGAAAAATAATTAAATAGTATTTTTATTTTATATAAATGGCTTGGTATGATATTTTGATCATTTTAGTTGTTGTAATAGGACTTATACTTTTTTTTATTGGTTCTCGTCGAAAAAGAAGATGGGGAATGATCCTTGTTCTTATCGCATTAATCGTAAAAACTTCTTTATGGATAGCTGGTGTTTAATAATCAGGCATTTCCTCATCTAGGGTTGTCTGGTCTTCTGGTAATTTTTCTCCCTCTTCTTCTGGCTCTTCTTTGATATCTTCCTCAGTTATAGAATTAATCATTTCTTTGAATTTTTCAAAGTCAGAAGCAGGAATTTTAACCCCGGATTTTGTGAAGCCTGTGTATCTTTCACTTGTAACAAATTCTCTTATAGTCACACCCTTTTTGCCTCCAAAGTCATCAAGCCGAACAACAATATCTGTAGTGTCGTTTTTATTTATTTTTCCTATGTCTTTCTCCATTGTTTAAACGTTATAGAAAGAGGTTATTTAAATTTTATGGGATTTCATATCTTGATCGATTTTAGGCACCTTTGATTAATCATGCGCAATAAACTTCTACAATTCTTTCCAAATTAAACGTTCCTTCCAATTTCTTTTTTACTTCTGGGAGAATTTGTTCTTTTTCATTTTCAGAAAATCTTTTTACTTTTCTGGGATTTAATTTATATCCTTCTATTACAA
>CAYFUJ010000044.1:0-36611 GCA_964346485.1 Candidatus Woesearchaeota archaeon | reverse complement strand
AAGTTTCTGATTAGAAAAATGGTGCCTGGCCCGAGTTTTATGTAGAAAATTCACTTCGGGAATTTTTTTCTGGGAATAAGAAAATTTATTTGATAATTCCAAGTTTCATTATTCACTCCTGGACCACGAATTCCAGAACAATTTACACAGGCTTCCAATCCCCCCTCAGTAAATTCTAAAGAACATATTTCTAATTTTTGCTCATCATAGAAATTAATGAATCCGTTCTTTTTTGGCGAGTCATAAGTATCACCAATATATCTTCTTCTTTTTCTTGAACTGTGTTTATTCTCAACAACTAAAAAATAAACGCCGAAAGAGGGATTGAATGGATTTAATTTCTGAAATATTGCTGATAACATTTCATTCTGTTCAATATATCCTATGAATTTGCCATTACTTATTTCATCATCAAATTTAAAGGGGCACATGTCTGCAACTAAAAAAGGTGAATTTATCATTTATAAATTCCCAGAAAACTAATCTTATAAATATAATTAATATCCAATAGTATAATTTTCAACAGATCCCTCAGATTCTGGTTCTTCCAAAAGTTTCTTTGCAATATCTTTAAGCCATTCTGTTCTGTCCCTGTCCATAAATATTTCTTTACTCAAATTAGAATCATAATTAAACTCAGCCCAATACTCTCCTAACTCAAATTTCACTTTTATAAATCCGTTCTCAAATATTGTTTCCTTAACCCTTATAGAAGCATTTCCAAACTGTGCAATAAGGATTGCTCTCTCTTGTTCAGTAAGACTGATTAATTCAGGAACATAAATTTCTGTTTCTGTTTCATAAGTTATTTCAGGTGTCAAATCTGGTTCTGGTTCAGGAATTTCTGGTGTGGGTTCTTCTATTATTTCTATTTCAGGAATCTCTGGTACTGGCTCAGTTATGTTCTCTTCAACTGATTCTTCTTCAGAAAGTATGCTTAATGTAAAATATACTACGGGAAATGTTTCGTTTTCAAAACTTTGATTTGTTTCAGAATAAGTCGTTGTAACAATAACCTCGTTCCCTTCAGTTTTTAATTCAACATCGCTGTCAGATAATTGTTCAAAGTCTGTCTTGACACTTCTTGGCTTGAGCTCTGCTCTTTCTCCTTCCTGTAGTGTATAGTTAAAAGTTTCATTAGCACTCACCTGGCCCTCTATTTCTTTCTCAACTTCAATAACTGCTCTTCCTGTCATCTCTTTCTCATAAAAAACCAAAATAGAAATCAAAGCCACTAAAAAAATCACTCCAAAAACAGCTAAGAAAATTTTCTTGTAATCTGGCTTCCTTGGCCCGTGATACTCAGAAATAACCTTTCCGCCAATTCTTCTGCTGTGGTATATGTATGGCCCATAAATTTTGCCACCTTTTTTTATATATTTTTTATAGGCCATTTTAATTTTATAGTTACCCTACAAAAAACAAAATCAGATATTTAAATTTTCCTAAGCTCCGCAATTCTCAGCTTCCCAGACATGATAAGTCTCTCCTGAATTTATATTAGGAGTTGCCATAGAATCATCAAGTCTTAGGTAACTTATATCATTTTCTTCCAAGTAAGCTGCAAAATTTATTCTGAAACAATTAAGTTCTGCAGAATTACTGAAATTTACATAATAGTTTGAATAATCAGATATAGAAATGTCTTTTGGAAGGTCTTGGCTGTCGAAAAATATGTTGTTCCATACAGAAAATATAGTTCCTATATTGATTTCAGGATTTAAGTCACATCCTCCAGCCCCATCTGCGGTAAATCCTATAGGACATGTGCAAGTATCTTCACAATGTGCGCCTCCATCACATTCTGTTCCAGCATCTATATCTGTTTGATTCCAAACCCCATCACAAGAAGACGGTACACCTCCTGAACAATCTGAAGAACAACTAATTACATCTTCCCCACCTTCGCAAACCCCATCTCCACAATTTGTTTCATCATCATCACTAGAATTTGTACAACCAGTATCACTAAGATCTATATTTCCATCACCATCATTATCTGATCCATCATTACATTCGGGCTCTCCAGTTCCTCCATTACCCCCATTACCACCATTGCCGCCGCCAGGAGGAGAACTTGAAATTGTGGATGTGTCTGTTATGCCTCCTATTTTTTCTTTTCCAGAACTCAATTTATAAATAGGGGCTATGGAAACTTCTTGAAGAATACCCACATCTCCTACTTCAGTAGAATTAAAACTAAAGGATTTTTCTTGTAATTCTAGAAGAAGAGTTTTTCTGTCTATACTGATACTGTTTGTTCCATCAAAAAAAATAAACCTTACGCCAATCAAATCACCTGCTCCGGGACTTCTTCTTACAACAACTTTGACATTAGAGTCATCAACATAAGCAGATTTAATGCTCAAATCAAATGTGAACTTTCCTAATTCGATCTCTTCTGCTCCCTGACTTATTATGTTTCTTATCACCACCCATACAATTCCGGCAGCAACAAGAACTAAAAGGATTATAATCAAGGTCGCGATAATAGTTGAGAGGCCTTTATTTGAATTTGGCAGAATATATATCTCTCTCTTACTCTCTTTTTTCATAGGAAACAAAAGAGTATGTTGTTTATAAAATTAGTGTAAACTAATTAAAAATTTAATGAAGGAAAATTATTGTGTTGGTTGAGTTTGTCCTTCTGGAAGATATGGAACTAATATTAAGGTTTCATTTCCGACAGGTATTTGAGCAAATCCATTCTGTTGTATTTGTGCTATGATTGATGCTATAGCAATCTGAACTCCCTCACTTTGTTTGCTAACAACATATCCACTAAGTGTTGGTCTTATCACAAAAGCATATATAATAATAGCGGCAAGAACTATTATTATTACGACCAGAAGCGTTATAAGAACCTTTCTTTTATCTGCCATAAGAAGGTTAAACGAATCTTCTTTAAAAACTTTGTGTCAGTAGAATTTATAGGATTTTTTATATATTTCATGAAATTAACTCGTAGTTGTAATTTCAACCATTGTTATGACATCTCCCCATTCAATATCTGTGCCACTTGCTTTTAGATAGACAGAAATAACATCTCCTGCTTTAAATGTTACCACACCCTTTGACTGGATATTGTGGTCTTTTTTTATTTCAGGAGATGCCGTGCTGAATATATTTCCGAATCCGATTGGTTCTCCATTTCTATAAACTATTATTTCTATCTCTCCGGGATTGCTCTTGAAAACCTCGAGATTTGTTGAAACAGCAGTTATGCTTCCGTCCCTTACCATGATATATCCTTTTTCCAGACTTGTTTCAACTTCTGTGGCTGTTTTCAGAAATCCTGATTTACTCATGATTCCCGCAAATCCAAAGTTCAGGAATTGTCTTTTGTCCTGAGCAACGATTATGTCTCCCTGCTCTTTGAGCTCTCCTACAGAATAAGTTATGACATAAATTTGGTCTTCCTGACCTTCTTCTTCATAAGAAATCTCGTAGATTGCAAGATTATGCTCACCTACATTTTCAATATGAACTGATTTGGGAAGGGAATCAAAATCAACTTCTCTTACAAAAGAAATTTCAGAAGGAAAAATCCCCCTCTTCTGGACAAAATTTGAAACATAGTCATAAATCTGTGTAGAGACATCAGAGGAAACATTTTTAACTACATCTTGGATGGTTCCTTGCTCAAGATTTGTTTCATTAGTTAATTGGGCAGATACAATTAATCCTATAATAAATACAATTATTATAATCCCAAAAACAAAAAAAATTTTCCTCATTTTATAAGTTAATTAAAGGGCTGTTATATTTAAATATTTCCAAACTCCAAGTAAATTTAAAAACGAAAAAGCCCCTTAATCAATATGCAGGACAGAATTACAAAAGAAAAAATAAAAAAATACCGGGGTTTGACATCTCGGGCAGTAAAAATTGCAGAAGGTTCTATAGTTAAAGGAAAGGAAAAACAGGCCCAGAAAATACTTAAAATGGTTTCGGATTATCTTTCAGACTCGGAATATTTTGAAAAAAACAAGGATTTTGTGAATGCATTTGCAGCTCTGAGCTATGCGCACGGATGGCTTGATTCAGGAGTAAGACTCGGAATATTTGATGTAAAAGATAGTTCTCTTTTTACAATAAAGTAAGATATAAAAATAAAGTTTGATTCCAATAAATATGAAAAAAAAGATGGTCGTTTTAAGTCTTGGGGGGAGTTTGATAATTTCTGATGATGTTGATATAAAATTTTTAAGGGAATTTAAAAAGGTCATTTTGAGAAATACAAAAAAATATAAATTCATAATTTCATGTGGTGGCGGTGGCATTGCGAGGAAATATATTTCTGCTTTAAGAAAAGAAGGGTTAAATCAAAAATTCCAGAGTTATTCAGGAATTTCTGCAACAAGAATGAATGCAAGATTTATGAATTATTTTTTTAATAAAGATCCTGAATACGGAATTCCTCATACGACAGAAAACTTGAAAAAATATCTTAAAAAACACAATTTTGTTTTTTGTGGCGCTCTCGAGTATAAGCCAGAGCAAACCTCTGACTCAACTGCTGCAAGACTTGCAAAGATTTTCAAAGCTTTATTCATCAATATCACTAATGTCCCGGGTTTGTATGATAAAGACCCTAAAAAATATAAAAATGCAAAGTTTATCTCAGAAATCAACTGGAAAAATTTCGATAAGATGGCAAAAGCAAGCAAATATCAGCCAGGCCAGCACTTTGTCCTTGACCAGACAGCTTCAAAAATTATCAGAAGAGAAAAAATTAAGACATACATAGTGGGAAAAGACTTAAAACAGCTCGAAAATGTCCTGAAAGGAAAAAAATTCAGGGGAACTATTGTCTTTGGATGATTTTTTATTTGAAATAAAATAATTTTTTTAGCAGCGAAATATTTATAAATTGAAAAATTTCAAGATTAAAATGGATAAAAAAACAAATTTACTTGAAGCCCATTTAGGAAGTTTAGAAGTATCTAAATATGGTCTAATAGAATTAATAACTGATAAATCAAAAGGTGGTCGATTAGTAAAAGTTGATGGAACTCTTCCCAAAATTATAGAAGCTTTCACACCGATATTTAATTCTATTAGCTGGGAAGAAACTTCTGTTCAAATAAAAGAAAGTTTAGAAACACAGATAGTTAATAAAAAATATCCTGAAGCTAATGCTTTTCATGTTAAACCTCTTGAAAATAAGGCTGCTTTACCTTATTTTGATTATATAATTAATTATTTTAAAATTAGATAAAGTTGATAGATTTTAGTTGATAGCATTTTGGTTTAAAGTTTATAAATACCTATGTTTTCTTTAAAAAATGAAATCCATAATAATTAGAGAGAATGATTTTCAGAAAGCGAGGAAAAGAATAAAGGAGAATAAGGGAAAAAAGATAATCTTTTCTAGTAATAATGATGAGCTAAACAGAAAAGTTATGGAAAAAGAAAAGATAAATGTCCTTCTCCTTAATCTGTCTGGAAGAAAAGACAGAATGAAACAAAGGGATTCTGGTTTCAATCAAGTGCTTGCAAAACTCGCAAAAAAGAAAAATATCTCACTAGGAATAAACCTCGATGAGATTCTTGATTCAAACAAAAAAGAAAGACCAAAGATTCTCTCCAGAATAAGACAGAACATAAAACTTTGCAATAAAAATAAACTAAACATGAAGTTCATCTCAAGCAAAAAAAGAGACAGATATAATCTAAAATCGCTGGGTCTTTTGCTTGGAATGCCTACAAGCATGACTAAAAATCTGTGAATAAAATGGGTAAAAATATAGAAAAAATCCTGGAATCCCTTAGTCCTAACGAAAGAAAAATTCTTCTCTATCTTGAAGAGAAAGACATAGCAAGCATATGCAAAAAATCAAATCTGGACAAAGTTTCTGTAATAAGATCTCTTAAATACCTTAAAAATAAAAGAATAATAGAGATTTCTTCAATAAAAAAAAGAGTGATTAATGTTGGTGTAAATGGTGCATTATACAGAAAAAAAGGCCTTCCTGAAAGAAGACTTCTTAATCTGTTAAATGAAAAAAGAATTTTGAAACTTGATGAAGCAAAAAAACAAAGCGGATTGTCAGACAATGAATTCAGGGCTTCGATAGGTGTCTTGAAGAAAAGGGGTTTAATTGAATTAAAAAAGGAAAAAATAATATTTAATGCAGATAAAGAAGAGATTTCAAAAAAAAGTCCTGAGGAATTTCTGCTCGAATCTCTTCCTTTGGAATATAGTTCGTTAAGCTCTGAACAGCTTTCCATACTCGGTTCTCTTGAAAAAAGAAAAAACATAGTTGAGATAAATGAGGAAAAAATTATAAATATAAAGATAACTTCTCTTGGAAAACAAGTGATTGAAAAAGATATCAAAGGAAAATATTTAATTGAACAGATAACTCCAGAGATTCTTAAAAGAGATTCTTTGTGGAAAGGGAGAAGGTTCCGTAGATATGACGTGGCTCTTCCTGTTTCTGTACTCAGTGGCGGAAAAAGACATTTTGTAAATCAGGCAGTTGATTATGCAAGAAAAATCTGGGCAGAAATGGGATTTCGGGAAATGACAGGAAATCTGATTGTAAGTTCTTTCTGGAATTTCGATGCTTTGTTCACAGCCCAAGACCATCCTGTAAGGGAAATGCAGGATACATTTTTTATCGACAAGAAAGAAGAACTTCCTGACAAAGAACTCGTAAAAAAAGTCAAAAAAAGTCATGAAACAGGTGTTGAGGGAAGCATAGGCTGGCAGTATTCTTGGGATGAGGAAGAGGCAAAAAAACTCGTTCTTCGGACACACACTACTTGTCTTTCTGCCCAAACACTTGCAAAGCTAAAACCAGAAGAGCTTCCTGCAAAATTCTTCGCTATAGGAAAATGCTTCAGAAATGAAGCTGTTGACTGGAGCCATGGTTTTGAATTTAACCAGACAGAGGGAATTGTCGTTGACAAAAATGTGAACTTTAGGCATCTGCTAGGATATCTAAAAGAATTCGCAAAAAAAATGGGATTTGAAAAAGTCAGATTTAGACCAGGATATTTCCCTTACACAGAGCCAAGTCTAGAAGGAGATGTTTGGGATGAAGAAAGAAAAGAATGGATAGAGGTGTTTGCAGCAGGAATTTTCAGGCCAGAAGTAACAACACCATTATTGGGAAAACCAATTCCTGTTCTCGCATGGGGCCCTGGATTTGATAGAATGATAATGAAGATTTATGGAATCAAAGATTTAAGAGAACTTTACAAAAATGATTTAACTAAATTGAGGAAAATGAAATTCTGGATGAAATAAAATGGAAGAGTGTATCTTTTGCAAAATTGTGAAGGGCGAGATTCCTTCAGAAAAGATTTACGAAGATGAAAAGATCTTAGCTTTTTTAGATATTAATCCAGTCAATTATGGTCATACTTTATTGATACCTAAAGAACATTATAAAAAAATGGAAGATACCCCTGAAGATATTTTAGAAAAAATTTTTGTTAAAGCAAAAATGCTTATGAAAAAAATAAAAAAGGGGACAAAGGCAGATTATGTGGTTTTAGCAATTGTCGGAATAGATATCCCACATTTTCATATACATTTAATCCCAAGATATTTTAATGATGGATTAGCTGCTTTTTGGCCAACTAAAAAATATAAATCAAATGAAGTTACAGAGATAGCTAAAAAAATAAGAGAATAAAATGGCAATTATAAGCTTCAGTAAAAGACAGTTTGAAAGAGATTTTGGAAAACTCAATGAAAACATGCAGAACAAAATCGCAATGTTCGGAACCCCTCTAGAATCAGTTAAAGGGAATGAGGTCTGCCTGGAGATTTTCCCTAACCGCCCTGATTTGCTCTCTTACCATGGGTTCAGGAGATCGTTTCTCTCCTTCCTTGGAAAAAAGACAGGGCTTAAGGAATATCAGGTAAACAAACCTGAAAAGAATTACGATATTATCATAGATTCTTCTGTAAAAGACGTCAGACCTTATACTGCATGCGCAATTGTCAAAGGGCTTAGGGTTGATGATGAAAAAATTAAAGAATTGATTGAAATGCAAGAAAAACTTCATCTAACTATTGGAAGAAAGAGGAAGAGGGTTGCAATAGGAATCTATCCTATGGAAAAAATAAAGCTTCCAATAATTTTCAAGGCAATAGAGCCTGACAAAATAAAATTTATTCCTCTGGAAATGGATAGAGAACTCTCAGGACTTGAAATTCTTCAGCGACATCCTGCAGGAAGAGAGTATGCCCATCTGCTCGCAGGGAAAGCAAAGTTCCCGGTTTTTATCGATGCAGATAAACAAGTTCTGAGCATGCCTCCAATAATTAATTCACATCTGACAGGAAAAGTAACATCTGATACCAGGGACGTTTTTGTTGAATGCTCTGGAGATGATTTTGAAATTCTCAAAACCTGCCTTAATATAATTGTGACAAGTCTGGATGAAATGGGCGGTAAAATCTATCAGATGAATCTTCGCTATGGCAGAAAGGAAATAACTCCTGACTTAGCCTCAAGAAAAATGAAAATTTCACTGGAAAATACAAACAAACTTTTAGGTCTCGGACTGAAAGAAAAAGAACTCAAAAAACTGGTTGAAAAAATGGGTCATAATTATGATTCTAAGAACAATTCTGCCGAAGTAGCTTCATGGAGAACAGATGTGCTTCATGAGGTTGATATTATAGAAGATGTTGCAATTGCTTATGGTTATGAAAATTTCATGCCAGAGATTCCTGGAATAGCAACAACAGGAAAAGAAGATAAGAGGGAGGTCATGAAGAAAAAACTTTCAGAAATTCTTTCAGGAATCGGAATGATCGAGGTTTCCAACTATCATCTTACTAACAAAAGGGATCAGATAGAAAAAATGAGCCTAGTTGAAAAACAAGAAGAATTTATAGAAGTCAAAGAGTCAAAAACAGAATACGACATACTAAGAAAAAATCTGGCTCATTTATTATTGAAAAACTTTTCAGAGAATGTTGATTCAGAATATCCCCAGCAGATATTTGAAATAGGAAAAGTCTTCTGCCTTAAAGAGGGAAAAGAAAAAATAAAAGAAAAGGAAATGCTCGCTGCCGCAATTTCTCCTGGAAATTTCACCAAAATTAAGCAGATCCTTGAGTACTTATTTAGGATGGTTGGTAAAGGAGAGGTAATTTTCAGAGAAGCTTCAGAAGTTCCTCCTTATTTTATAGAAGGAAGAACAGCAGAAATATTTTTTAAAGGAAAAAAAATGGGGCTTGCCAGCGAAATTCATCCAAAAACTCTGAAAAATTGGAAAATAAAAATGCCTGTTGCTCTGTTTGAGATTAAACTTGATGATTTGTTAGAAGAGTTTTTATAAGTCGAATTTTTATCCGAAATATCCTTTGCTATTTACTTCAAACTTATCATCCCATTTTCTGTTGATTTTATCTATAATTTTTAAGATGTCCCTTTTTATCCCTTGCCAAAATTTATAAGAATCTTTGATAAACTCTGCCTCTCTTTTTTCATCGAATTCCAGGTCAAGTTCAATAAACTGAATTTCTTTCTTCATAAGTTGTTTGTATATTTCAGAAATGAGATTTTTTTCTTCAGCATCCAGAAGTTTTATAATTGAAAAAACAAACATAGGCGCATTTATGGGATTTAAAAGATTCTCAATAAATCTCATATAATTCAACATCTTGTCTGCCATAAATTTTCTTACTTCTCTTATGAGAATTTCTGTTTCAGATTCTACGATCTTCTCGATATGGAAGTCTTCATTAAGGCTTTTGAAATCAGGGAGGTTATACTTATTTCTGAGAATTTCATATTCTTTTTTTAATTTCTCAAGTTTCTGCTCGTCTTTTTCCATAGTTTTTCTTGGGCTGCTTATTTTATAAACTTAAGCCTGTGCTGAGATTCGAACTCAGGACCTCGACATTACCAATGTCGCGCTCTAACCGACTGAGCTACACAGGCTTAATAAAAAATCAGAATTAGAGTATAAAAATCTTGAGTTATTTCCTTGCCTTTCTGAGAATTAACAGAACTATAAAAACAACCAGAAATGCAAAAGTCAAAAAGCCAAAAATTATCGAAAGTATACCAAAGAAATTTTTAAGCAATTCACTTGAAGAAAAATTATAGAAAAGAAAAGAGACTATGAAGATTATCAAAAATAGAATAAGATTTTTCCATGCAAGACCAATCCTATCTCTAACGCGGGCAGCTTTAGGAATTTTTTTTGCTTTCCTCTTTTTTCTTGCCATAATATAATTTATGATGTATAGTTTTTAAAATTTATGCTGAATTGGGAGAGGCTTCCTCTGGAAGCCATTTTAGATTTATTATAGAATTCACAATTTCCTTGGTTTGATTAAATATATTCCCAAGCCAAGTATTGTAAGCATCAAAAAATGTTTCTCTTTCCATAGGATCTCCTAAATGTAGACTCTCATTGCTAATTATAAATAAGGCCGATATTAAAAAGAATTTTATAAGTATTAATATAACAACTTTCATTTTAACCTGTATCGTTTTTTACATCTGATTTCCATTCCTGATGAAATGCATAACTGGAAATCTTAATAATATTTGAACCAGCATTGACAAACCAAGAGGCATAAGTTTTTACAGCAGAAGATATACCTTCAACAGTTGAAAGATCAATGTTTTTGCCAGAAAGAATCAAATATCCTGTCAAAAGCAAAAATACCACTCCTAAAAAAATGAAAAGAAATGCTGTTTTTGTTCTGAGATTATTCCATTTAAATGCCATAAAAACGATTAATACAATAGCTATTCCAATTACAAGAAAGTTCACCATTTTTATAAATTGCCTCTTTTATATGAAACAGAAGTTATATAAAAATCTTTCTAAGAGTTTAAAGAAAATTAAAAAATATACCTCAGAAGAAGCAAAATGCTCAAAAAGCCAAGAATTACCATAATTGTTTTCTCGGTTTTTCCTCCAGGAACGATAAATCCTTTGGACCTGATTTTAAGGGGCCAGAATGGCCTGGTTCCATCAACACCAAGGCTATCAAAAAATAAGTGAAACGAGTATCCAACAAAAAAAGGAAGGGCTAAAATAGGGTAAAAAAAAGCTATCACTAAGGATAAAATAACACAAAAAGTATAACTATGCATAAAATCCTTATATGACTGGGATTTAAGTGCCTTGAGTATTTTATAATTTTTTTTAGGAGCAATCAAGGAATCAATATCTGGAATCAGGCTTGCAATCATAACAATAGGAAAAAATACGAGTTTGTTGTTTACATAGGGAAGAAAATAAAGGGTTACAAAAAATCCTATCACGATGTGTGTTTTTTTAAGCATAGAGATAATAAAAATTTTATGAATTTAAATTTATCCCTTAAAGTTTTAAATTAACAAAAGATAATATTTTAATACCCTTATTTATAACTATCTGATATAGCCCTGTAGTACAGCGGTCAAGTATGCGGCCCTCTGGAGGCTGTGACCCAGGTTCGAATCCTGGCAGGGCTATCACTAAATTTAAATATAGAGGATTCCTAAGAAAATAATGGCGGAAAAGAAAGAACCAAAAGAAATCGGAAGGGTCTCCAGTTACTTCAGTCATGTAGGAGTGGCTGCCATAAAACTTTCAGCTGGACTGAAAATAGGGGACAAAGTTCACATAAAAGGACACACGACTGACTTTGAAGTGCCTGTAACAAGTATGCAGATTGAGAGGAAAGACGTGAAAACAGCGAAGAAAGGAGATCATATAGGAATAAAAGTCCCTGAAAAAGTGAGACCTAACGATAGAGTTTTTCTTGTAAAATAAAAAGGTTTTAAATTAAAAAGGAATTTTTATTGTCGCGGTAGGGGTAGGCATAATTCTTTTAAATATAGTTTTTATTGAAAAAGAGTAAAGGTTCTCAAAAGCCCCTGTAGTTCAGAGGCCAAGAATGCGGCCCTCTCACGGCCGTGACCCGAGTTCGAATCTCGGCAGGGGCATTTCTAAAAATGAAAAAGAGCGAAAAAATCAATAAAGTCATGCAGAATCTTGAGAGATATTTTCAATATAAAGAAAGAACTACCCTTAATCGCATGAGAAGAAAGCCAGACGCATTTAAGACTCTGGTTTCATGCCTTTTATCCTTGAGGACACAAGATAAAAATACAGAAAAAGCTTCAAGAGCACTTTTCGCTGTTGCAGACATCCCGGAAAAAATCCTGCAACTTCCAGACAAAAAACTCGAAAAACTGATTTATTCATCAGGTCATTACAAGAAGAAAGCCAAAACTCTGAAGTACGTCTCAAAAATCCTGATTGAAAAATATAATGGAAAAGTTCCGAACAAAAAAGAGGAGCTACTAAAGATAAAAGGAATTGGTCCAAAAACAGCAAATATTGTTCTTGCATTTGCATTTGGACAATCTGTTCTTCCGATAGATACTCATTGCCACAGGATTCCAAATCGTCTTGGCTGGCTCAAGACAAAAACACCAGAGCAGACAGAAAAAGAACTTGAAAAAATTCTTCCAAAAAAATACTGGCCAGAATTCAATGCTATTTTTGTCGTGTTTGGAAAGACAATCTGCCAGCCGATTTCTCCAAAATGCAGCCAGTGTCCTATGAGAAATCTCTGCCCAAAAATTGGAGTCAAAAGAAGTCGATAGCTTATTAAATAAAATTCTCTTTTATTATTAATGGCATTAAGTTCTTTTAATCTAATATTAATTCTAATTTATTTTCTAATTGTTCTTGCAATTGGTTGGTTTGCTTCCAGAAAAGAAACAAAAGAGGGCTTTATGATAAGTAATAGAAAACTGGGAATAATTGCTTTAAGTTTTACTGTTGCAGCAACTTTAATTGGAGGAAATGCAATAATAACCTACACTTCTTTCTTTTATAAATATGGAATATCAATTTTAGCAGGAGTTTTAGGATTTGTTGTTGGAATTTTTCTGATAATTATTCTATCTAAAAAAATGAAAAAAAAGAGTGATATGAAAAAATTTCATACCTTGCCCGATTATTTTTATGAAGGATATGGTAAAAAAACAGGCCAAATAATAACTATAATCACTATTTTTTGGTTTTTGATGATACTCCTTATACAATTTATTGCGGGAGGAAAATTAATCTCTACTTTAACAGAAATTTCATATGGACTATCTGTTCTAATAATGGGGGGTGTTGTCTTTATCTATCTAATAATGGGGGGATTTAAAGCAGTTGTTAAAACAGATGTTTTTCAATTCATACTTCTCTTCATTCTTGCTTTATTTGTTGCAATAAGTATTCTCCAAGGAGGATTTATCACAAAAGAGGCTTTTCTTGGAGAAGGATTAAATCTTGGAACAGCTATTGCTTTTGTAATTATTGGCGCAGGAGTAATGTTAGTCGGAGCAGATATCTGGCAAAGAGTTTATGCTGCAAAAAATATAAGAACCATTGTAATTGGATTTACTTTAGCTGCAATAGTCATGCTTATCGCATTCTTAGCTATTGGAACTGTTGGATTGGCAACAAAAGCCCAATTCCCAAACATTAAGTCTGAAGATGCTGTATTTGTAGGATTTGCAGAACTTCTTCCTCCTTGGATACAAGGGTTAGGATTTATACTCCTATTTGCAGTTATAATGTCTACTACAGACACCTTATTATTTGTGCTTGCGACAAATTTTTCAAAAGATTTCTGGTTCAGAAATATCAATAAAAAAATAGATATTGTTAAATATACAAGATTCGGCGCTTTAATTTTTGGATTATTTGCAATGATTATTGCTATCTTCATACAAGACGTTGTTAAAATAGGATTAGCATTCTCAAGTGTGGGTCTTGCTTTTGCGCCAGCATTAGTAGCATCATTTTACTGGAAATTAAAATCAAAGGCAATTAATCTGAGTCTGATTTCAGGTCTTGTCGCTGTAATAATTGTATTCGGGGCAGGATATATTGGACCTGAAACCTCTGTAATTTCTCTCCCAGTAGCTTTAATATTTTTATGGTTGGGTCAGAAGTTTTTTAAATAGATTTTTCTAATCTTTACCATGAAACGTTCATCAAAAAGATGGAAGAAAAAAAGGCAGATGAGATGGAAATGGCAGAGAAAACGCCTGAGAAAAGAAAAGCGCAAGAGAAAGCTCCGAAGAGAAAGAAGCAAATAATTTCTAAAAAAGCCAAAAACATCACAACAATCTTTATTAATTAACTCTTATAAAAGAAAACATGGTAAGCGAAATCTGGACAGAAAAGTATAGACCAGTGATATTTTCAGAAATGGTAGGACAGGATGATGTTATAAAAAAAGTCCAGTCGCTTACAAATTCCCTGAACATTCCTCATCTTCTGTTTGCAGGACCTGCAGGAACAGGAAAATCCAGTCTTGCCCTGATAATTGTAAAAGAACTTTTTGAAAAAAACTGGAGAGAAAATTATCTCGAACTCAATGCGAGCGATGAGAGAGGAATTAATGTCATAAGGGAAAAGGTAAAGAATTTTGCAAGGACAAAATCTCTGGGAAATGTCCCGTTTAAAATTATTTTTCTAGATGAGGCAGATGCCCTAACACCAGAAGCTCAACAAGCCCTGAGAAGAACTATGGAAAATTATTCTGCAACCTGCAGATTTATTCTCTCTTGCAATTATTCGAGCAAAATCATTGACCCAATTCAGTCCAGATGCGCAATTTTCAGGTTTAAGCTTCTGGAAAAAAAAGAAATAGAAAAATATCTCAGAAGAATAGAACAGAGTGAAAAATTGTCTATAATTCCAGAGGCAATGGAACTTCTCTATGAGGGAAGTGAGGGAGACTGCAGGCGTGCTACAAATCTTTTACAATCAACAGCCTCGATATCTCCTGCAATAACGACAGAACTGGTCTCAACAGTCATTTCAAGTGCAAAGCCAAAGGACATTCGTGTTGTCCTGGATTATGCTCTTTCAGGAGATTTTCAGAAATCAAGGGAAAAACTTCTCGATGTCATGTTAAAAGAGAGTATTGCAGGACAGGATGTAATTAAAGCAATTCAGAAAGAAATCTGGAATCTTCCTGTCGAGCCAGATTTAAAAGTCAAGCTTACAGAAAAAACAGGCGAGGCAGAATTTCGGATTGTAGAAGGAAGCGATCCTTTCATTCAACTCCAGTCTTTGCTGGCTTCGTTTGTTTTGGCTGGCTTGGGGAAGGTATGATGGATTTCGACAGAGATTATCTAGAAAAATTAGCAGAAATACCAACTCCTAAACAGAGGGAAACCCCATACGGGACTTTTGAGCTTTATTTGGAAAGTCAGAAACATTTTGACTTTTGCAAATTGAGAAATACTGCTAGAGATTTATTATATAATCCGAATAATAAAGAAGCAAAAGAAAGATTATCAAAATTAATAGAAAAATTAAAAATAGATATAGAATAAAAAGAAGGTAAAATGACAACAAACTGGACAGAAAAATATCGGCCAATATATTTCATAGATATAAGGGGACAGGAATCAGCAGTTGAAAAGGTAAGGGAATTTCTTAGAAAGTTCAGGAAAGGAGGGGAAAAAGCTGTGATTCTTTACGGTCCTGCAGGAACAGGAAAAACAGCCTTGGCTTATGTAATTGCAAATGAAACAAAGTCAGAAATTTTTGAACTGAATGCCTCGGATTTGAGAGACCGTGAAAAGCTCAGGGAAATTCTTAGGCCTGCAACAGAGCAGCAACCCCTTACAAAAAAAGGAAAGATTATTCTTGTTGATGAAGTTGATGGAATTTCAGGAGCTGATAGAGGCGGACTTTCAGAATTAGTAAGGCTGATTGAATCCTCGTCTCATCCAATGATAATGACTGCAAATGACATCTGGAATAAAAAATTCAGCGAACTGAGAAAAAAAGCAGAATTAGTCCAGCTAAAGGAGATAGATTACAAAACCACTAAGGACCTGATGATTCAGATTTTGAGAAGAGAGAGAAAATTTATCGAAAATGATGTCCTGACAAATATTGCTATAAAAGCCCGTGGAGATTTGAGAGCTGCGATAAATGATTTGCAGATGGCGGCAAGCCTTCCTGATCCATCACAAATTTTAATTGACGAAAGAAACAAGGAAATGGACATATTCTCTGCTTTAAGAATGGTGTTCAAGGGAAAGCCGACAAATACGCATTTAAGAATTTTTGATTCTATAAACAAACCGATAGATGAAATAATGCTCTGGATTGAGGAAAATATTCCTGCAGAATACTCAGGAGAAGAGCTTGCAAAAGCCTATGATGCACTGAGCAAAGTTGATATCTTCAAAAGAAGGATTTACCGGCAGCAATATTGGAGATTTTTGGTTTATGAGAATGCTCTTTTGAGTTATGGAATAGCAAGCTCAAAAACAAAGGAAAAAACCGGCTTTACAAGCTATAAAAAACCTACGAGAATCCTGAAAATGTGGCTTAACAATAAGAGAATAGAAAAGAAAAAATCAATTTCAAAAAAATATTCTCAGTATGTTCATGTTGGATTAAAACGCGCTTTGAAAGAATTTGCCATAGTAAAAAAAGTGCTTATGAAACCAGAAGTCCAGAAAGAACTCAAACTCACAGAAGACGAGATTGAATATTTGAACAAAAACAATTAAAAATCTCTGTCTCTTTTTTTTAACATGGCTTATGATATAATAGTAGGAAGAGATGCTGCTGATAAAAAAGCCTTTGCTGACAAAGGACTTATTTTTGTGGGCAAGGGATATGTAAAAATGGGTCAGTATACTTCTCTGAGCAATAGAATGCTTATGGATATTGCGAGAAGTCACGTTGTTCTTGTTGCTGGAAAAAGAGGCTCTGGGAAATCATATAGTCTCGGAGTTATTGCAGAAGAGCTTTCAAATCTTCCGAAAGAAGTAAGTCAGAATATCGGTTCCCTGATTTTTGATACAATGGGAATTTACTGGACGATGAAATTCAAGAATGAAAAAGACAGGCAACTTCTTTCTGAATGGGAACTGAATGCAAAAAATCTTCCTGTAAAAGTTTTTGTCCCTTTTGGCCATTATAATGCTTATCTTGAAAAAGGAATTCCTGCAGATGAAAAATTCGCGCTGGATGTGAATGAGATGAATCCTGAAGACTGGATTCTGACTTTCGGGCTTGATATTATTAATCCTGTATCTGTCTTGATTCAGAGAACCCTTACAAGACTCAAAGAAAAGGGGGAATTTGACATTGACGAGATAATTGAAAATTTGCAAAGAGAAGAAAGAACTTCCATGGAAATAAGAAATGCTGCAACAGGGCTTTTTGAGGCTGCAAACACATGGGGGATCTTTGCAAAAAAAGGCGAGGAAGCGACACAGGTCAGGGATTTGATTTCTGGAGGAACAACAACAGTCCTTGATTTGAGTGTTTACAATGCTGTCGGCGCATTTAACATAAGGGCTCTTGCAATCAGTCTGCTGTCAAGAAAAATTTTTAACCAGAGAATGGATGCAAGGAAAAAAGAAGAAATTGATGCTGTCTCAAAAGGGCTTGACTTTTTGTCAGGAATAGAAAGAAAAGAGCATCCTCTCGTATGGATTTTTATTGATGAGGGTCATGAATTTTTGCCATTAAAAGGAAAAACAGTTGCAACAGATGCACTTATCCAACTTCTTCGGGAAGGAAGACAGCCAGGAATTTCTCTTGTGCTTGCAACACAGCAACCAGGCCAGATTCATCACGATGTCATGACTCAGTCAGACATTATCATAGCACATAGAGTTACATCAAAGCCAGATGTCGAAGCACTGAATTACATCATGCAGTCATATGTTCTCGAAAGCATCAAAAAACAAATGGATGATCTTCCGTCGCTGAAAGGCTCTGCAATAATTCTCGATGACAATTCAGAGAGAATCTATCCAATGCGGATGCGACCGAGATTCACATGGCACGGAGGCGAAGCTCCTACTGCAATCAAGGCAGAAAAGAGGTTATAGGATTTTAAAATCAATCCTAATCCTATATCTATAAGGTGCAATTTCGCCAGCTTTTTTTATTTTCGATATCTTAATTTTCTTCCCATATTTCTTAGCTTCTGATTTTATTTTATCAACAATCTTATCAGTTTCCTTTTCTTTGCAAAAATCATAATAAAATATTCTCGTGCCTTTTTTGCTGAATTTAAATGCTTCTTCCAGGAAACTATCTTTAAGCTGAGGACGAGGCATTACAATAACACCAAATTTCTTTTTCAGTTTAATTTTTTTGATATTACCATCCAAAAAAATAACCTTATTCTTGACCTTGTTTAGCTCCACATTTAATTTTCCGTATTTGTTAGCTTCACGATTTATCTCGTTAGAATAAACTTTTTTTGTTCTGGAATTTTTAAAAATAAAAATAGAATAAGATGCAACTCCTACAAAAATTACTAAAACCTCATCCCTTTTTTTGATCTTCTGTGAAATCTCTTTTCTTTCATTGCTCAGCCTCGGAGAAAAATATGTCTTATCAATATTAAATCTGAACACGCAATTATTTTCTTTGTACAAAGCTTCTTTTGTCTTTTCTCCTGCAAGATATTTTGTCTCTTGTTTCCTAAGTCTGCCTTTAAACTTACCTGTTTTCTCAAGAACAGTTGTGACCGCCTTGTTTTTCTTAAGTAATTTTTCAGCAAACTTTTTCTTGTCTTTGAGTTTAATATCTTTTGGAAACTTAACCAGAACAATATTTCCAAATCTGTCAAACGCACGAGGGGTTTTCATAAATATAAAATAATATCAATCTTTATAAATATTAGATTTCTATTAAAAATATGAAAAGAGGATTGTTGGGATTTCCTTTATTTATTTTCTTAATCCAAGCTGTAAGTGCGCAGTTTTTTGGAGGTTATGGAAGATTTTCAATTACAGATTTTTTTAATAGCATAGAGCCCGAAACAATGAGTCTGAGTTTATTGTTCTTTATTTTCTTTGCTCTTCTTTTTTATGCATTATCCAAGGTCTTTAAAGATCGATATGGAGAACCAAACAAAGCAGTAGCAGGAACAATATCACTCGCGGTTTCCTTGTTAATTGTTTACGGAATATATCAATATGGATTTGATATTGGAGATTTATTTTATGGTCTTGGAATTAGTGCTGAGATTCTTTATTTAATAGTTCCCATAATCTTCCTTATTTTGGCTATTTTCCTTATTAAAAAAATTAGATTTAGCGGATTTTTAATCGTCTTTGGTTTATTTGTTATTTTACTGACAGCATTTACAGAGATCTTTTATGAAAAAGGCCTTGTCACTGCAATTGGTATTGTTTTATTAGTAATTGGGCTTTTGTTATGGCGAAGAAGTAGCAGAGTTATGAGAACTTTTGGTAGAGGTGCTTGGAAAGTTGGAAGAGGAATTGGTAAGGCTGCTTGGAGTCCAATTAGAAAAAGGAGGAAATCAATACAACAAAAACAACAAAAAGCTCAAATAAGAGAAGATATTAGACGCAAAACCCATGATACAATCAATGAAATAAGAAGAATAGATAGGGAATTAAGGAGTATTCCTGCAAGAATAGGTGTAGCAAATAGGCAAGGAAATCGAGAACAAGTAATGATATTAGAACAGGAGAGGATTCGTCTTAAACAACAAAGAAGGGATCTTGAAAAAGAAATAAGAAGATTTAGAAGAGAACATAGTGGAAATATTTAGATCAAAAATAATACTAAATAAATTTGTCCTTAAACAATCATCTTTAATTTAAACCCACTCATTCAATCCCTTCTGTTTCTTTTTTTCTTTCAGCTCTCTCAGTTTTTTAAGTTGCTTTTCAACTCTGTCTTCAGAAAAATCGTGCTCTTTTACGAGTATTTTTTTAATTTTTTCTTCATTTACTTTTCCAAATTTAATTTCAATATTTTTTACATTTGGCTTGTGAAAAAGCTCAAAAATTTTTTTCCAGTCAAACCTATCCTCTTCAGAAAGACTCATTATCTGCTCCTCAACATTTTTGAAAATCAAAACAGGTTGTTTATATTTTTTGACAATTTCGAGTGCTCTTTTCTGTCCAATACCAGATATCCCTTTCGGATTATAATCTGTTCCCACCATAATTCCAAGACATATCAGCTGGTCGAGATTTATTTCGAGGAGATTCAAAACTCTCTGCAACTCGATTAATTCTGGTTTAGTTTCCACCCATCCTGAAAAAGTCTTTCTTTTTCTCGGTGAGGCAAGATTTCTGACAAGCTTAGGAGTTCCGAAAAGAAGGCTGTCATAATCCTGACTTACGGTTGCATAAACATCATTTTTAATTTTGTTTAGATAAGCGGACTCCGCCTCTCCTTCACCAGGAGCCTGAATTACTGAAATCCCCATTGCTTCAAGAAGCTGCTTGCTTTCCTCAATCATTTTTTCATCAAGTCTTATGAGCTGGCTGCTGTATCTCCTCATAGCTTCAATATCTTCTTTCTGTTTTGCCTCTTCGTATCTTCCTCTAGCAATTTCTCTGCCAGCTTCTCTCTTCTTATAAGTTCCTGCCTTGAGTTCAGGGGCTTCGCCGTCAAAAACATAAACAAGCCAGATTCCTTCTGATAAGAGGTTTATATTTCTATAAAAAATTCCTGACAAATGACTCGTAACCCTTTTTTTATTATCTATTAATGGAGTTCCGTCTGGCTGTCTTATTGTTGAAAGAAATTGGTAGAGCATGTTGTACGCATCTACACAAACTATCTTTCCTCTCAGCTTAGAAATTTCTATTTCTTTTCTTGGAATAATGTCCCGAATGTTTAATCCCATTATTATTCAACGAAACCCAGATATAAATAACTTATGAAGGATGAAACTCTCTCAAGAGCACAAAAATATTTAAATAGGTTTATTAGTCCTTAAACAATATGTTAAATTATATAATACTTAATTTCATAGGATGGAAAAGATTAAAAAAGGAATCAATTGAGTGGGTGGAAGCTATGAAAATATTAGGAAAACATAAAGATAAAGAAATTGATATCGTACTACGACCTAAATTAAGGGGTAAAAACACAATTGAAAATGCTATCTCACATGTGGAACCCATGAAACCATATTTTCAACGAGCAGGAGAGACATTTGATGCAAGTACAAAATTTGAAGGAATGTATCAATTATACAAAAAAGGAAATAAAGAAAGGCATCTCCTACATTTACGGAACTTTAATCCACATCAAGGTACTAAAAGATTTAATATTGAATTTATAACTCCCTCCCAACCTTTAAATAATTAATTCTCTTGTAAAATTCATGATAGAAATGGATTTTATACCTATAGATTATGACTACTTTGATTTTGAAGGAAGAAATTATGCAAAAATAATCGGAAGGAATAGTAAGGGAAAAAGAGTCTGCATAATAGACTCGTGCCCTGTTTATCTGTGGGTTATCTTGAAGGAAAAATTGAGTAAAAAGAAAATCGGTAAATTAATCGATAAAATATCTAAGATAAAATTGGATGTGAAAGGAAGACAGACACGGGTGGAAAAAGTTGAATTGCACGATAAAAACTTTTTGGGTAAAAAAGTAAAGGCTCTGAAGATTTTTGCTACAAATTACAAGGATTTGCATGACATTGCAGACAGACTTGATCTTGAAGGAATAGAATGCAGAAGAGGTTATGATTTGGGATTTGTAACTCATTATATTATTGAGAAAAAAATAATTCCTCTAAACTGGTATGAAATTGAGGGGGAAGTGCTGAATAATTCTCGGGAGTTTGGCGGAATTGATTCTGGCTTGGATGTTGATTTGTGTCTGAATCTCAAAAAATTCAAGGAATCAGAAAAGAAAGAATTCTCTCCAAAAATTCTGGCTTATGATATAGAATGTGATGAGTTTAAAATAGGTGGTGGAGAGATTCTGATGATTTCACTCGTCTCGAATAATTTTAGGAAGGTTTTAACATGGAAAAAAATAGCTTCAAAGCAAAATTATGTCGAGTTCGTAAAAGACGAGAAAGAGCTTTTGGAAAAATTTGTGGAATATGTAAGAAAAATCTCTCCTGATTTTCTCGTCGGATATTTCTCAGATGGATTTGACCTGCCCTATCTTCGGGCAAGAGCAGATAAGCTTGGAGTTTCTTTAAGTTTAGGACTTGATGAAACCCAGCCAAGATTTTCTAGAGGAATTATGATGACTGGAAAAATATCAGGAATAACTCACATTGATTTGTTAAGATTTATTCAGACAGCTTACTCTCAATATATGCAATCTGAAACACTTTCACTAAATGAAGTTGCGAAAGAGTTTCTCGGAGATTCAAAAAAAGATTTCAGACCGGCACATTCATCAAAACTCGAAGATCACCACTGGAAAGAATATTTTGAATATAACTTGCATGACTCAGATTTAACTTTCAGGTTGTTTGAAAAATTCTGGCCTGATCTTCTTGAATTTACAAGAACGATTCAGGAACCGATATTTGATGTCTCGAGATACGGATTATCCAAGCATGTCGAATCATATATTCTGCACAGACTGGGAAAATTCAACGAGATTCCTGAAAAGCGACCAACACATGACGAGATTTCTGAAAGAAGAAGGAGGGCGCCTTCTGAAGGAGCATTTGTTTATGAGCCCCTTCCTGGTTTGTATGAAAATATTGTAATGTTTGATTTTACCTCTATGCATACGAGCATAATAGTCTCATTCAATATATCAAAAACAACTCTTTTAGAAAAAAAACAGAAAGATTCTTATGAATCTCCAGAGATAGATTTTAAAAAAAAGAAAACAAAATTTTATTTTTCTAAAAAGCAGGGATTTATTCCTGCTCTTGCAAAAGAGATATTTGAAAAAAGGAAAAAATTTAAGGCAGAATACAAAAAAAATCCAAACAAAATCACAAAAGCGAGAAGTAATGCTTTCAAACTTTTGTCTGCATCGATTCATGGCTATGTAGCTTTTTTCGGAGCAAGGTATTTTTCAGCAGAAAGTTCGCATTCAATTCTGGCATTTGTAAGAAAACTGAACAAAGAGGCAATTGAAAACACAAAATCAGCTGACTATGATGTTATTTATGCTGATACAGACAGCATTGCATTTGCATTGGGAGACAAGACAAAAACCCAGGCAAAAGACTTTCTTAAAAAACTGAACTCAGAATTGCCTGGAATAATGGAACTAGAATTAGAAGATTTTTATAAAAGGGGGTTATGGGTCACAAAAAGAACAGGTAAAATAGGTGCAAAGAAAAAATATGCACTCATAGATGAAAAAGGGAGATTAAAAATTCGCGGATTTGAAACAGTAAGAAGAGACTGGTGTCATTTAGCTAGAGAGGTTCAGAACAAAATAATAAAGCTTATTCTTAAAGATGGAAATGAAAAAAAAGCGCTCGAATATGTAAAAGACATAATAAAAAAGATAAAACAAAGAAAAATCAGCAAAGAAGAACTGATAATAAGAACCATGCTTAAAAAGCCACTTTCAGAATATAGGGCAATAACTCCTCACGTAATTGCTGCAAGAAAAATGCAGGAAAGAGAGATTCCAATCAGTGGAGGAAACCTGATTGAATATTATATCGCAGAAACCCGAGAAAAGAAAAAACTCGTCCGTGAAAAAGTAAAACTTCCTGAAGAAAAAGGAGAGTATGATATCAAATATTATCTGGAAAGACAGATTCTTCCTGCTGTTGAGGCAATATTTCATATATTTGACATAGAGATAAAAGAAATCATGGCTGGAAAAAAACAGACGAAATTAGGAGATTTCTGATGAAAATAAAGGAAATAATTCATGAATTAAAACACCACCTTCCTTTTACAGCATTTGCAACAATTATCGCGATTATAATTGTTGTTCTCTTCCAATATCTTCTCCAAAAACAAATTTCAGAAAATCTGTTTGAAGTCTTTCATCCGCTCCATATTGTTGCTTCATCAATTGTAACTGCAGGAATTTTTTATAAATATAAATCAAAATTAGTTCCTGCATTATTGGTCGGAATAACAGGGTCAATAATCATCGGAAGTTTAAGTGATATAATCTTGCCTTGGCTTGGAGGAAATATATTGAGCTTGGGAACTTCTTTCCATCTATTACTGATTGAAAAACCCATTCTTATTTTAGCTGTAGCAATAATCGGAAGCTTGATTGGAATATCTACAAAAACAACAGAGATGCCTCATTTCATTCATGTGTTTTTGTCTGTCTTTGCAAGTTTGTTTTATCTCTTGGCATTCAGCCTGAATTTTAATTTCGTTTATTTCATAGGTGCTTTTTTAATTGTGCTAGTATCTGTTATACTTCCATGTTGTATAAGTGATATTTTGTTTCCTTTCTTTTTCCTTAAAGAAAAAATTAAAAGGTGTAAATGTAAATAGATAAGATGATTGTGAAAAAACAAAAAATAAATTCTGAAGGAATAAAATTTTCTATTGAGAAAAATAATAAAGAAGTTGCTCGGGCTTTTCTTTATTTAATGAAAAATGATTTACATAAACGGCCTTTTGGTTTAATGGAAGATGTCTTCATTGACGAATCATTGAGGGGCAAGGGTTATGGAACAGAAATTGTTAAAGAATTAATCAAAGAAGCTAAAAAGCAAAATTGCTACAAATTAATCGCTACTAGCCGTTATGCTCGTGATAGAGTTCATAAGTTATATAAGAAACTGGGATTTCAGGATTGGGGAAAAGAGTTTAGGATAAATTTAGAAAAAGAATAAAAAATGGACAAAGAAAAAATCATCAAGGCAGGCAGAATAGCCTCAGAAACAAGAAAATATGCAAAAACTATCATAAAGAAAGGCGCTTCTTTATTGGAAATTGCCGAAAAAATTGAATCAAAAATAGAAGGGCTTGGAGCAAAGCCAGCATTTCCTGTAAGTCTGAGTATAGATAACATCTCTGCACATTATACCCCTTCACATGATGACGAAACCCTAGCTTCTGGTTTGTTAAAGATTGATTTTGGAGTTCACGTTGACGGTTGGATATCTGACACTGCGTTCTCTATTGACTTGGAAAATAATGAGGAAAATAAAAAATTAATAGAAGCTTCTGAAAAAGCCTTGGAAAATGCTCTAAAAACTGTAAAAAAAGATATCTCAACAGATGAAACAGGAGATGTAATTTTTAAAACAATAGAATCTTACGGTTTTTCCCCCATAATAAATCTCTCAGGGCACAGCATGGAGCAATATGAGTTACATTCAGGAATCACCATCCCAAATATCAAGGATAATAAAAATATAAAATTAAGAGAAGGACTCTATGCATTTGAGCCTTTTGCAACAACAGGAAGCGGAAAAGTTCATGACGGAAGACCTTCTGGAATTTATGAATTAAGAGAAACAAAAAACATAAGAAATCCTATATCAAGAGAAATTCTCGAATTTATAAAAAAAGAATACGACACTCTACCTTTTTGCTCACGTTGGCTTGTCAAAAAATTCGGAACAAAAGCATTGTTTGGACTTAAACAACTGGAAGACAACGGAAACCTGCATCATTTTCCACAGCTTGTAGAAATTGCAGGAAGCAAAGTCAGCCAGGCAGAACACACGATTTTAATTTCAGAAGACAAGATTATTGTGACAACCCAATAAAATCATCCGAAGTAAGAACTCTCGAGAGGAATTGCTGTTTTTGCGGATTTCAGGAAGCTGTCCTCTATCTTTTTGTAAACTTCGAGTATTGGCTTGCTTACGCTTGGTTTGATTTTCTTAAGGGCTTCGTTAAAGTTTTTGTTTTTTACCTGTTTTGTCTCTTTATTTTCTCTCAAAGCAATCATCGCAGCTTCTCTGGTAAATGCCTCTATATCAGCTCCTGTAAATCCAACTGTCTTCTTAGAAAAATCTGTAAGATTGACATCTTTTGCAAGAGGCATTCCTCTCGTGTGAATCTTCAGAATCTGAAGTCTGCCTTCTTCTTCAGGAGCTGGAACGAGCAAAATCTTGTCAAATCTTCCTGGTCTTAAAAGTCCTGGGTCAAGCATGTCTGGTCTGTTTGTAGCACCAATAACCAAAACATCATTAAGGTCTTCAAGTCCGTCCATTTCTGCAAGCATCTGGTTCAAAACTCTTTCAGTAACTTTTGTTCCTGTTTCAATGCCTCTCTTTCCTGCAAGCGCATCAATCTCATCAAAGAAAATAATACATGGGGAAACCTGCCTTGCCCTCTCAAAGACTTTTCTCATTCCTTCTTCTGATTTACCAACCCACATGCTTAACAAGCTTGGTCCTTTGACTTGAATAAAATTAGCTTCTGACTCTTTAGCTACTGCTTTTGCGAGAAGAGTTTTACCTGATCCTGGAGGACCATAAAGCAGCACACCTCTCGAAGGTCTTATTCCCATTCTTTTGAAAGTTTCAGGATATTTCAGAGGCCATTCAATAGCTTCTTTAAGCTCTTGTTTGACCTTATCAAGTCCTCCGACATCGCCCCAGTTAACATTTGGGGTTTCAACAAGGACTTCTCTCATTGCAGAAGGACGGACATTTTTAAGGGCATCTATAAAATCATTATTTTTAATTACTAATTTTTCAAGAACTTCCTGAGGAATCTGTTCTTCCTGATCAAGTTTAATTTTTGGAAGAAGTTTTCTCAGAACACTCATTGCAGCTTCTTTTGCAAGAGCTTCAATATCTGCCCCGACAAAACCATGAGTTATAGAAGCAATTTCTTCGAGTTTAACATCTTTTGTAAGAGGCATTCCTCTTGTATGAATTTTCAAAATTGCAAGTCTTCCTTTTTTGCTAGGAACATTTAGCTCTATTTCTCTATCAAATCTTCCTGGTCTTCTCAAGGCAGGGTCAATAGCATTAACTCTGTTTGTTGCAGCGACGACAATCACTTTTCCTCTTGACTTAAGACCATCCATCATTGTCAACAGCTGGGAAACAACACGCCTCTCAACTTCTCCTGTAACCTCTTCCCTTTTCGGAGCTATTGCGTCGATCTCATCAATAAATATAATTGTCGGTGATGTTTTCTCTGCTTCTTCAAAAATATCTCTTATCTTTTTTTCACTCTCACCATAGAATTTTGACATAATTTCAGGACCATTCAAAAGTATAAAATTAGCTTCGGATTCATTTGCAACAGCCTTAGCCAATAAGGTTTTACCTGATCCTGGAGGACCATAAAGCAATACACCTTTTGGAGGTTCTATACTAAGCCTCTGAAAAATCTCAGGATGTTTTATGGGGATTTCCACCATTTCCCTTATTTTTTTAATTTCGTCTGATAATCCACCTATGTCCTCGTAAGTTATTTCGGGAATGCTTTCTTCTGTTATTTCAACTGCCTTGGGGCTCAAAGAAACCTGGGTGTTTTCCCTAATCACGACTGGCTGAGTAGGGCTTGTATTTACGACCAAAAATTTAATCTGTGTAAATCCTCCAAGCTGACCAAAGCCCATGCTCCCAAGCATGTCTCCGAGCATGTCTCCAAATTCTCCTCCAAGCTCATCAGAAAGCAAATCTCTCCTTCTCTGAGTTCCGCCAAGAACAACAACATCTCCTTTAAGAACAGCTCTTCCCAATAAACCATTTCTCAGGCTCTCTGGTTCTGCCTGGACCATTATATTCCTTTGTGCAGGGGCAATTATTATTTTTTTTGCTTCCTTGACTTCTGCCTTTGAAACTTTTACTACTTCTCCAATACCTGTCTTTGCATTTCTTCTCAGAATTCCGTCGATTCTTATAATCCCTTCACCAACATCTGCAGGATATGCTCTATCAGCAATCGCGACAGTCTCCCGATTTCCTTTAATCAGAATAACGTCCCCTCTTTTAATATCAAGCTCTCTCATAATTTCGCTATCTATTCTTGCCACTCCTTTGTAAGCATCGTCTTGCTGTGCCTCAACAACCTTGAGCTGAATTTCCTTTTTTTTCATTTTATCTCCTTAATTTTTTCGCCTCGTCAAAACTTAGTGAGAGTTTTCCAAAGTCCTCGAAACACAATCTTACCATGTCATCCATGATTTTTTCCTGTTCCTTTATAAAAGAAACGATTTCTTTTGGAATTGAAACAGCATAACTGTTTCCTACGAGTCTCATCTTGACTCGGAATTCTTTGTTTTTTAAATTTATAAATCTGTTGTATTCCTGCTCGTCTGCTGGATGAATAATCTTATCGTTGCACTTTGGACAGACGACCACTCTTAAAATAAATCCGTTTTTAACTGCTTCTCCTTTCTTCATTTTTGTGTTGCAGTTTTTGCAGAGAATCGTGTTGTCAAATATGTCTGCCATTTTTATTTTGGTTTATTTTTATTCATTCTATATGCAATGCCAACATACTCTATAACAATTAAAATCAATGCTATCCAGAATATAGTACTGTAACCCCAATGCCAAAGCAATGTTAAAAGTATTAAATATAAAGGAAGTGCTATAGTATATCTCAAACTATCGGTATTCCATATATCTAATTTTGTTTTCTTATCCATTTTTGAGTATGCAACCGTGCCTTAATAAGACACGGCTGGGTTGAAAAGAGGTTGCCCCATTTTCCTTCACAAAGTTCAGGAAAAGAGGTGGATGAGGATATACCTCTCGTGTATACATAAAAGATATACTATTTAAATATTTTGGTTTTTGGGTTTTTGCACAATTTTAAAATAGAAACTTTTAATCTAACATAATTCCCATCTCTCGAAGCCATAATTTAGATTCAACTTCTTCTCTTTTAGAAGGACCATAAATTCTTTTATAACAAGATGGTTTAAGCTGGCCTGCACCTTTTACATGATAAAGTCTCTCGTCTACTGGTGCGTCTTTTCTTACATCTGTAAGCTCTCCACAGCCACATACACATCTTTCAAATCCATTTTCTAACTTCATAATCACACAACCTTTAATCTATTTATAAAATTTCCTATCAAACATTTTAAAAACTCTCAAAAGTTATTTTAAAAATGGTTTTAGAAAAAAGAGGGGAAAAATTCTTTAAAAAATTCTGGCATTTTCTCTGGAAAGATAACAGTTTTAAGGGGTGGATATTTTCGCTCATCTTTTTATTTGTGGTTATAAAATTTATATTCTTTCCTCTTCTCAGTTTTGTTACAGGAACCTCTCTGCCTTTGGCAATTGTCGAATCCTGCAGCATGTATCATAAAGGAAACTTGTTTTCTGACTTTGATGCTTGGTGGGACAGGCACGAAGACAAATATTCAGAATTCATAATAAATGACTTAGATTTCAAAAAATTTACATTGAAAAACGGGTTTAACAAAGGAGATATTTTATTAGTATTCAAAGCAAATCCTGAAAAATTAGAAATAGGAGATATAATTATTTTTAATGCATATCAGAAAAATCCAGTAATTCATAGGATAATCGATATAAGAGAAAAAAATGGCCAGAAGGTTTTCTCTACTATAGGAGATAATAATAAAGGACAATTTGAGTTTGAAGGAGAGATAATAGAAAGCCAACTAATTGGAAAAGCGGTTCTGAAATTGGCCCCTTATATTGGATGGGTAAAACTCGTATTTTACGAATGGCAGAAGCCTATTTCTGAAAGGGGTTTCTGCAATGAGAAATAAAGCAATAGGAAGATTTTTAAATAATTTTAAACAAAGATAACAAAGTAAATTTGGAATATTTAAGATGGAATTTTGTCCGAAATGCGGTGCTGTCCTTGTCCAAAAAAATAAAAAAGATCGTTGTCCTCGATGCAGATATTCTACAAAAGGAAAAGTCAAACTCAAGACCTCTGAAAAGATTGAAGAAAAAAAGAAAATTGATGTAATCTCTGAAAAAGATGCAGAAGTGCATCCAATAATAGAGCAGAAATGTAAAAATTGTGGAAATGAAAAAGCATTTTTCTGGACGCTTCAGACACGTGCGACTGACGAAGCAGAGACAAAATTCTTCAAATGCACAAAATGTGGATTTACCTGGAGAGAGTATAAATAATCAGATATTTTTTTAAACTCCTTCTAGATTGTTAATATAAGGCTCTGTAGCTCAGTCTGGTAGAGCACTGGACTCTTAATCTCTTTGGAGTTATCCAGGTGTCGGGGGTTCAAATCCCTCCAGGGCCATTTATTATCTGTGCTTAAAGAATTCTATTTGCCTGAATCTCTTCAGAACTTTGGAATAATTTCCTTTTGCAAGAACTTTTGATTTATCCTCGCTCAATAATCTAAAATCATAACTACTGACACTTCCTTTTATCTTGTCTTTTCCAGGATATTTTCTCCATCTGGTTTCGCCTTTCTTCTTGTATTGCAGAACCATTTATCTTCTTCTCTTTTTTCTTCGGGCTGCCTGTGCTTTTTTAATATTTCCTCCCTGTGCTCTTCTCATTGCAGGAGTTGGCTTTTTTCTTTCAGGTATGTCTTTACGTGGCTTTGCTCTAAAAACATTTCCGCTGACTTTTCTCGGCTTTGCTCCTAATTTAGAAATTACGCTTCTTGCAGCTGCTGTTTTTCCTACTAAAATTCCTCTCGAAAGACCCGCATCTGTCTTTGCTATAAGCCATGCCTGCGTATCCCAGCCTCCGCCTTTTCTCTTTCCAGCGAGCCTCTGGATATGGCCTTTCCTTCCCACATCATGCACTCTAAAAGTTGCAAACTGACCCTTTGGTCTTACAACGATTCTATAATACTTGCCTCTTCCGCCTGTACCTGGTTTTTTTCTTCTGACAGCCTTTTTTTGTTTTGTAGATGCCATTTAAACCTCTTTTTAATATCAAGTTAAAGAACAAATAGATTATAAATTTTTTGGAAAAAATGATTAAGAAGTTTTTCTATATTCTTCTCTTATTCTCTCTTCTAACATTTCAAAAATTTTAGGATTAACTTTTTCACTAACTATCACTCTATACTTGTCAGTTGGCTTAAACATTGATTGGTTAGGTTTTCTTTCATGAACTCGGGAGACAGCAATATCTGATTCTCGTAGCATAAATTCTTCGTTTAAATCTGTGACATACCAGGCTAGAAGTGTATGTTTATTGATTTCTGGCCAATAAGAACCTGTCCGTCTAAAAGGAGACCCTTCTGGGAATTCTGCGAGAGTCATTATTCCAGATAAAATATCAATTTCTTTTACTCCTGGAATCTCAAGAGTTATGAAATCCTGGTTATGCATAATAGAAAAAATACTATGGTAGTTTATAAAAATTTATATAAAAAACCACTAGCAGATTTCTTAATAGGAAAACGAATATATCGGGGCGGTAGTTAGAATTATCTTATGAGTTTCTGGATGTTCTCAATTGCATCTGCAACTTCTTTTCCCTTTTTGGTCAGTTTTATAATTTTTATTCGCCCCTTTTTTTCAAAACCAACCAAACTCAATGCTTCGAGTGTCTGCAGAATCTTTACTGCATGGCTGTATGTACAGTCAACTTCCTTAGCCAATACACTACCGTACCTCATTCTCGTGTTTTTCTTAAGAGAGACCAACATTAGTGCTGGCTTTCTCCTAAAAAAGATATCAAAGTTGTCTTTCATTTGGTACGCATATATTTTATTGTATATATTTTGATAGGTGTTTACTTTTAAATGTTTTGAAACCCATATTTCTTATAATAGATATAAAAAGGCATTTTTAAACCTTTACCTTTATTAATTTTAAAATGGTAACACCTATACTTTTAGATTTTTGAAAATATTTATTAACCCTTTCTTTGTTATGAAAAAATGGGAAAGAAAACAAAAATCCTTGCAGTAGGGGATATTCACGGAGACACAGGCCTTGTAAAAAAACTAGCAGAAAAAGCCAAGAAAGAAGATGTCGATATGGTTATCCTGGCAGGCGACCTGACTCTTGCAGAGCAGTCGACCAAGAATTTAATCGGGCCGTTTGTAAAAGCCAAGAAACAGGTCTTGTTAATTCCCGGAAATCACGAGTCCATCGCAACAGCTGATTTTTTGGCAGAAGTATATGGGGCAAAAAATATTCATGGATACTCTTTTGTAAAAGGGGATTTGGGTATTTTCGGAGCAGGAGGTGCTGATTTTGGTTTTCACATGATAAAGGATTCTGAGATATTTGAATTGCTGAAAAAAGGACATTCCAGAATAAAAGACACCAAAAAGAAAATCATGGTTACCCATCTTCATCCTTCAGGAGGCAAGGCAGAGGTGTTTGGTTTTGAAGGCTCAAAAGCTATAAAAAATGCTATAGAAAAATTTCATCCAGATGTTCTGATAAACTCGCACATTCATGAGGCTGGAGGAATCGAGGAAGAAATAGGAAAAACAAAAGTCATAAATGTCAGCAGAAAAGAAAAAATATTCGAAATTTAAAATCTATACAAAAAAACACGCCCGAGCTTTTTTTTAGGTTTAATATTAGGGAATTTCCACATATTTGAAACAACTCTGGTTCCCTTAGGATTTTTTAGTTCTTTTTTGAATTTTTTTTCGAGTTTGTTCATAATATAGCCTATCTGATAAACAATTATAAGGTCAAAGCCAGAAAGATCGGTATTCCAGAAATTCTGCCATTTTATCGAAACTTTTTTTTGAAGGCCTGATTTCTTTATTTTTCTTCTTGAAATCCAGACAAGAATAGGATTTATTTCAAAGCCAGTTACTATCGCCCCTCTTTTTGCAAATTCCACGGCAATTTTTCCACTGCCAGAACCCAAATCAGCAACTTTTTCACCCTTTTTTACTTTTGAGAGTTCGATTATCCTTGTAAGAGCCTTATTACTGGATGTCTGAAAAGGCGCTCCTGAAAGAAATCCTGAAATCCAGATTAAAAAAATTATAATAAACAAAGAGCCCAAAATCAATTCCAAAATCATGTAAATAAGAAAAAAGATATTTTTATAAGCTTATCCAAAATTCTAAAAACTTAAATATAGAATATAGACTATAAGAATAACCACAAAATAAAAATGCCAAGAAAAAAGAAAAAAACAAAAGAAGAGAAAATAGCTGAAAGTTATTTTCCTGTTGACGAAGATGATTTGAAGCACGCAGTGGAAAAGAAATACAGCAAACCCGACAGAAAATCCTTGGAAAAAGTTGAAAAAATAAAAAAGCCTGCAAGAAGAAAAAGAAAACAGGGAGTAAAAACCAAGACTAAGAGAAAGGAATTCAAGCCGAAAAAAATCAGACTGAAAAAACAAGGTTATGAGCTGATTATCACTGAAAAGCCTCAGGCTGCATTTAAAATCGCTTCTTCTCTGGGAAAATCTGTAAAAAAGGGTGAAAAAAATATTCCTTATTATGAAGTCGACAGAAAAGGAGAAAAAATTATTGTTGCATGTGCTGTGGGTCATTTGTTCACTCTTGCTCAGAAAGAAGCAAGAGCAAAAATTCCTGTTTTTAATATCGTATGGGTTCCTAATTATTTTGTCAGAGAAAATGACTTTAGCAAAAAATATTCTGATATTTTGTTAAAGCTAATGAAAGACGCCAAAAGCCCGACAATTGCCACAGACTATGACGTTGAAGGAGAGGTAATAGGCCTGAATATTGTAAGATTTCTTGCTGGTCAAGCTGATGCAGCAAGAATGAAATTCTCAACTCTTACAGAAAAAGAACTGAACAAGGCTTATCAAGAAAAATCCAAAAATCTCGACTGGGGCCAAGCAATTGCAGGAGAAACAAGGCACTATCTCGACTGGTTCTATGGAATAAATCTTTCAAGAGCACTTATGAATTCTCTTAGATCTATAGGAAAATTCAAAATCATGTCGATAGGAAGAGTCCAGGGTCCTACGCTGAATCTCATAGTCACAAAAGAAAAAAATATTCTTGATTTCAAGCCTAAAACTTACTGGCAGGTTTTTGTGAAAATTGACAAACCAGAACTCGAGTTAATTTATAACAAAGATATCTTCAAGAAATCAGAGTTAAAAAAATTTAAAGCTCTAGTTGGAAAAACAGGAAGGGCAGAAACAAGAAAAAAAGAACAGAAACTTCCTCCAAATTCTCCTTTCAATTTAACAACCTTGCAGACAGAAGCTTACAGAATTTTTGGAATAAATCCTGGAAAAACCCTTGAAGCAGCACAAAATCTTTATCTCTCAGGATTAATTTCATATCCGAGAACCTCTAGTCAGAAACTTCCTTCTTCTGTCAATTACAGAGAAATTCTTAAAAAATTCGCAATAAAATATAAGGCAGAAAAACTTCTGACAAGAGAAAAGCCTATTGAAGGGAAAAAATCAGATCCTGCTCATCCTTCAATCTATCCGACAGGAAATTTCAAAAGTTTAGAAGGAAATGAAAAAAGAATTTATGATTTAATCGTCAGGCGGTTCCTTTCTGTTTTTATGGAGGATGCTGTTCTTGAAAACAAAATAATAACGCTGAATGTTGATAGCTTGGTTTTTGTTAAAAAAGGTTTTTCGATAAAAAAGAGCTCGTGGCTTCAGATTTATCCTGTAAAGATGCAGGAAAGAGAAATCCCTGGCGTTAGTGGAGATGTAAAAATTACGAATTCAAGAATAGAGGAAAAACAAACTCAGCCTCCAAAAAGATATACTCCTGCCTCTATAATTTCAGAACTTGAGAAAAGAGGATTAGGAACCAAGGCAACCCGTTCAAGTATCTTGGAAACTCTTTATAATAGAGGTTATATCAAAGATCAGAGTATAAAAGCAACCCCACTAGGAATCTCCTTAATCGAAACTCTTGAAAAACACTCTCCAATAATAATTGATGAAGAACTCACGAGGAACTTTGAAAAAGGAATGGATGCAATTCTAAGGACAAAAAAAGCTTACAAAGAGAAAGAACAAAAAATTCTCAAAGAGGCTAAAAAAACAATAACCAAGATATCCAAGCAGTTTAAGAAAGAGCAGGAAGAGATAGGAAAAGAAATTGCCGAGGCAAACGATAAGTTCAGAGAACAGCAGAGAGAAGAGAACAAGCTCAATATCTGCCCTGTTTGCAAAAAAGGAAATCTCGGTATTACATATTCTAAAAAAACAAGAAGATATTTTGTCGCGTGTGACGCATATCCCAAATGCAAAAACACCTACAGTCTGCCACCAAATTCTCTGATAAAAAAATCAGACAAGGTCTGCGAGAAGTGCGGATTTCCTATGTTAATGTCAATCCGAAAAGGAAAAAAGCCATGGACCTTTTGCTTCAATCCAGAATGCGAGACAAATCGCGAACGAATTAAGGCTTACAGGAAGAAGAAAAAAGCAAAGGAAGTTATCTAAACCCACTTGCCAAGAGTTGTCTGCGTTCTTATATTCTCAAGCAAACGGCTTTTTTTGAAGATTTTTTCAGGGTCAAAGCCGAATTTTATCATGCCGATTTTCTTTGCGCTATTGAGCATCTCATTCATCTCGTTGAATTCAAGTTTTCTGTGAGCCAGCGCTTTTCTCACGCTTTCCCGCACAACCCAGACACCTAAAGCTGCCCAATAGCTCGGAAGCTCTAATCTTATTGCCAAAACAGAAGCTTGCCTCTTTATTTTTTCAAGATATTCCAATATAGGAAGCTTTGATGCATAATAGCCTCCTGCGGTATTTGAGGCATAATTTTTTCTTCCGCTATATGGTTCAAAATCTGTCGCAGCCTTTATTTCATTTGACGGATTCCATGAACTTCCAGGCAGATAAAGCTCAAAAAGCTCATAGCTCCAGATATTCGGAAAAAACATTATCAGATAAGCATTTCCTAGAAATTCTCCGAAAAACATCTCGTGATTTTCAATCCATTTATAATCTCTAATTTTCTCTAAAAGCTTTTTTCCGATTGTGTCATCTGTTGCAGTAATGCTCCATCTTGTCGGAACAAGCCTTTTGTCTTTTTTCAATCCAAGAACACCAACACTAAGGATTTTGCTCAGAGTGTATTCGCTGAACTTGTTTTTATAGAGATATGCGATTCCTTCTGCTGATTTTATCTCGTCATTAATTACTTTGTCAAGTCTTCTATCTATTTTTACATTTTCCGTGATTTTTGCTTTTTTCAATGGTGCTGCCATTCCCTGGGGCGATAAGATTCTGTCTCGTTTTAATCCAGGACCAATTTTTTTCTTCAGCTCTATTTCCACATCAACAGGTTTTGAAGCAAGGGCAAGTTCCTGAGCTATCTGCACAAACTTGTTGTTTGCTGAGCGGGAATCTGTCACTTTTGACCGAAACCTTGAATTCAAAAGGCTATTTCTTAGATCTATCACGTCTCTTATGCTGAAATTGTGCTTTGCCCAGTATTCTGAGTCATCATAGACCCATGCATGCTCGTCTTTTTCAAGCGGGCTTAAAATCCCCACATTTACTACAGGATATTTTAGCTTAGAGCCGACAAACACGCTTGGCGGAGAATTCGTGTCCAGCTCTGAAATCCTATCAAGGTTTTTATATTTGAAATTTATCTCAGCTATCTTTTTTATGACCTCAAATCTTATGTCTGCCATAAAAATCATAAGGAACAGAAGTTTATATTCTTTAAGAACCACCAGAAAGTTGCTCAACTAAAACCAGCGCCTTCTAAATATTCCTCTCTCCCTGATCTCAAATGACATTTCTTTCTTCGGCATGCTCCGGTGTTTCAAAAGAATCGCTCTTTTCTTTCCGTTTTCGTTCTTCAGTTCAATTATCGTTTTGCTCCAGTATTTGAATAAATCTCCTCCGACAATGTTCGCTTCTGGTTGAATTTTCTTTTTCCATTCCTCTTCTGACAAAAAGCCGTGATAAACCTGGTTTGTGATTAAAACAGGAATGTTTTGTTTTCTGGAAATTTCTGCAAGAATTCTCATTTGTTTTGCAACTTCCCGATTAACCTCTTTGATTTTGTTCTCATCCTTTGACTTAATTGCATCGCCAAGCTTAAGCCGGTAAAGCAT
>CAYFUJ010000043.1:0-10296 GCA_964346485.1 Candidatus Woesearchaeota archaeon | reverse complement strand
CTTGAAGTTGAACTTACAAACAGCTCAGCAGGAACCATTGATAGCATAACTTTAATTTGGAAATCTGATAGAGATAGTTTCTTGACTGAAACAAACTCTATTTCATTGCCAGAATTCGGAATTATTCAGCTTGCTTTTGGAGGATTAGATTTCCCTGCAAGTCCAGAGACAATCGATATCCAGAATGGAGATGAATTAACTATCAGCATGGATAACTATGATATACCTGTTGCATGGTATAATGGAACAGTTGCATTAATGGGTGAAGAAGATAGGTTGTTGGTTGCTGCTACAGCCGACATTACCAATACTACTTGGACTACTCCTAATCTAGACCAAACATGTTCAAGTGGAACTTGTACTGGCGGTATAGCCTTAGAAGAAAACAACAGATTCATTGTAACAAGCATTGGTGATGATCTCAGTGATGTAGAAACCTTGTATTATGAAGTTAATAGTATTGAAAACAATTCTGGAACCATTGAAGTTGAGTTAGATGATTTAATTGGAACCAAGGATCTAACATTCGATGATATAGAATCTGACGATGTTGGAGCTGTTACAGTTACATTAGTTGCTGTAAATGGAACGATTTCAGGACAAGCATATCTAAACTTCTCTACATCTGCTGGTGGTGGTGCAAGTATCTATTATAACAGAGTTGCCTCAGACAAAGGTCTTGTAATCTCGTTCCCTACTGATGCAGATTATTACTCAAATGGAACAGATGCTACTTTGACCTTTATGGAAGCAAACAAAGATGAAGATCTGGCATCAGGTAGGCAATTCACTGCAACAGCGAAAAACACAAGCAATGACAAATTGCATGTATCTACGCATAACTTGACAGCTTATGATGAGGAAAAATCTGATGACAATTACATCGGATATGTTCCTTCAGACTTAGCTTCTAAGATTCTGTTTGATACATCTGCAGATGAGTATGATTTCTCTGTCGTATATTACGGAGAAGAAGTCACTGCTGATGTGCAGGTTATCGCTGGTGGAGATGTCACGTCCGTACCTGTAGGTGGTGTTTTAGTAAAGGACACAGAAGTTAGCTCTGTACAATCAAAGAATTTAATCGTTGTTGGTGGAAGCTGTATTAACTCGGTTGCTGCTAACTTAGTCGATGGAGCTTACTGTGGTTCTAGTTGGACAGATGTGACAGATGTCGGCTCAGGACAGTTCTTGATACAAAGCTTCGGAGATGCTTATACAACTGGTAAGATTGCATTGCTGGTTGCTGGTTATGACGTATCAGATACTGTGAATGCTGCAACATATCTAAGAACCCAGACAGTTGATACAACAGCTGGTAAGAAGTATATAGGTACTACATCAACCCAAGCAACACTGCAAGTCGAATAAACTTAATTTTTAATTTTATTTTTTCTTTTTCTTTTTTTTAAAATTAGCAGAGGCTAAATTAATTGAAATTAAATTTATAAATGAAGTAAATAATCATTTAATATGAAAAGGCTTGTTTCAAAAGGTGAAAGAGAAAGAAAGGCAAAAAGAAATCAAATAATTGTAGGAATTGTTCTGGTTTTTCTTATGGTTTTGAGTGTTCTCGGGTTTGCTCTTCAGGGCAATTCTGGTAATCAGGAAGAAGACAAAATTGTGTATAATGGGTTTGAATTCAAATATATCGATGGTTTTTGGAGAATTGGGAACTTTGCATTCAGATATAATCCAGAACAAGTGCCTGAAATAGGGTTTGGTCTGAGAGATGCAACATTTTATCAAGGACTTCCTGCATACATTTATTCTGAAAATGGTGAGACTGAGATCGAAATAAAAATGAATTTAGAATTGATTGCTGAAAGAGTGCAAAGAGCTTGTATTGATGAACAAGGAATTGAATGTTCTGAAGAATTTCCTGTAAAAACGTGTGAAGATAATTTTATAATCATAAAAGAAGGTAATAATACTAGAATAATTCAAGATAATAATTGTGTTTATATTGAAGGACCAGGACAAGAACTGACAAAATTGGCTGACCAGTTTTTATTTAAAATCTTAGGGGTAAAATAATAAAATAAGATAAAAAATGGTGAAAAAAAAGGCAAGGAAAAGAAAAACTACGAGAAAGAAAATAAAAAAACAGGAAGGAAAAGAAAAGAGGGTCATAAAAAAAGAGCAGATTAAATCTGAAAACAGAATTCTGAAAAATTTCTTTATAGGAATAGGGATAGTTGTAGTTGTAATTGTTTTGTTTATTCTAATTGTGAATTCTACGAAAAATTTTGAATACGAAGGAGTTAAATTTAAGATTGTCAGAGAGGGAAATTTGGTTTTATACAAAACATTGGTTCCTGTAACATACCAAGGAAAGAAAACTTCTTATCAATTTTATTTAAGAAATGATCCCAGGGACTTGGGAAAAAATATCCCTTTTGAAGGAGAAGTTCGTTTAGCCAAGAATCTTGTTATCAACAGCACAGAAGATTTTAATTGTGATGGAGACGGGGTGATAGCTGTTGCAAATTTACAGATTCTCTATAAACTTTCCGGGATAAACGTGATAAAAGATGAAAATGCTACTTGCGATCCTGAAGGAAAATATGCTTTTATCCGGTTACAGGTAGGAAACCAGACCAACATAGAAAAATTCGGCCCTATTTGTTATAATGTGAATATAAACAATTGCGAAATATTAAAAGCTCTAGAAAGATTAATGCTGGAATATTTCATTGAAATTAATAAGGTGCTCTGATTTTTGGTTTCTTTATTTTTTCTTTTTCATAAGGGACTTCTTATACAAAAATTTTATGTCAGAATAAAATGGAATTTCTTTTATCTTGTATATCTTTACTTCTGCAAACCAGATTGCTACCACGATTATTGTGCTGAACCCATACCAGAATACTGTGTGTGTGACATTGAAATAAGCAAAACCTGTTACAGCAAGTAGACTTAATACAAAAATTCTTAGAATATTCAGGATTAGAAATGCAATAAAGGAAAAAATAATTGCATTAATTCTTGTCTTTAATTTTATTTTGGATGTTGACAAATTGAGAACCAGTAAGAGATAATATGCAGCGCCAGCAATGCATGCTGATATTAGTTCTATTGGAAGATTGTTCACCAGAATATTTGTTTTTGATAAAAGGACAGCATCAAAAAATAAATCAAGGAGAAAGTAAACAGGATAAACTGTCAGAGGAGTAAAGATAAAATAAAAAATAAAAAGTCCTGGAAGCGCAATTAAAATAAGTATAAGATATCTTATTATTATATCCAAAAACACCTTTTTTTTTCTGACCATGAAAGATTAAGAAGAACTATATTTAAATATTTTAAGTTTTGAGTAAAAGAATCAAAAAATTTACTTTCTTCTTGCTATTCGAACTGCCACGATTATAATAATCACTATAAGGATTACGTTCAAAATTCCAAGTCCCCATAGAGATGCATTTTCAATAGCAAATCCAGTAATTCCAAGGAAAGGCCTTGATGCTTCTATATTGACTGAGACAGGCTGTTTTGTCACATCACTATCTGAGACAAGTTCTATGAAAAATGTCTGGCTTCCTGAAGCATCTTTTTTCACGTCAAATGTGAAAAGAACATCCCTCGACTGTCCTGCATTTAAAACGAGGATGTTTTGGTCTTGGGATATCAAATCTGCCCATGTCGTAAATTCTGCTGCATTTATAGTAAATGTTCTTAATTCATCACCATTATTCATAATTGTTGCTCTAATAACCATTTCTTTTCCTGCTCTTGCTTCTGACTCAAGACTTGCTGAAATTATGATATCTGCTATACCTACTCCGCAGTTTCCTTCTACCTTGAAAGGAATAGTGAATTCTGCAGGGTCATCATCAAAATCGTTTTCGTAAATATCATTATCCTCATCATAAACTTCGAAGTTCAGAGCATAGAATTTTTCATCTATGTTTTTCGGAACAGTGAATGTGAATGATATTTGTTGTCTGTCAAATGCATCTATATCTCCAGCCTCAATGGTTTTTCTGAAGTCGAGGATTTTTTCTCTACCGAAAACTTCAACAGAAACCTCATCTTGATCCTCATCTCCGATATTCCAGACATCTGCAGTTATTTCAATTGTTTCTCCGCACTGAATAGATTCAGGAAATTCAATATTATCGAGAACAACAAAATCGCTTTCGATTATAGTTTCTGCATCTTCAAAATCAAATGCACATGTATTCTTATCATCAAATATTCCTGCATCGCTATCATCTATGGTTCCTGTAGCTATAACATAAAATCTATAGTCTCCTTCAATTTCATCTAAGTCAAGGTCAAGGTCATCATCGAGCTTAAAACTTACTGTAAGAGTTTCTTCATCGCCGTCTTTTAGATTGAATTCATCTTCTTCATCAAGATCAATTACCCAATCTCGTTTTCCAAGATCATAAATTCCCCATTCCAGGCTTATATCATCAACATCCCAGTTTCCATCATTTTCCACTTCTATTTCAACTTCAATTTCATCTAAGAAGAACCACTCGTCATCTGAGCCAAATTCTCTTCCCAAGAATCCCTCATTATTAAAATCAATCTTTTTGACATTTAAATCTCCAGGATTTCCTATCGTATCACAGTCAAGAATTTCTTGTGGAGCTTCTTCTAAAATTTGTACTGAAAAAGGGAGAGTTTCATAAGTACTCATTCCCGTCCCTGTTACATTAATTAATCCTGAAATAGTTCCTGAAAATGAAGTCGAGAAAATAATTGTCGCTTTTATTGTTTCTGTAGCAGAAGCAGCGATAGTTGTATCATTAAAAGATAAAGAACCTGTACTTACCGTTGATGCACTAAAATTCAAATCTCCCGCCACTCCTACATTTGTTAAATCAAAGATTATATTAAAAGAACCAACATTTTGATTTACATTTTGAGGAATAGTATAAACTGTTATGGGATTTAAATCAACAGCACTAACCGCACTCACCAAGAATACTAACATCAAAATGCTCAACGCGAACAAACTCAACGTCTTTGTTTTCATTTTACTATTGTCATTTTGGAGTGGAAAATGATTTATAAAGATTTATATTATTGAGAATATATTATATAACGGAAAATTTATATAACTTCAAATCCTAATTTTATTTAATATTGATTAAAAAGAAAATGGTGATTATCTCTCGTGAGAATTCTGTAGGTGCATGGGCATTTTTTATAGGAGTTATTCTCGCTATTTTGATTGGATTAACAACCACAATCTTTTCGATTCCGACAGTTATTGCATATAGTGCACAAATTTATGCTTTGTTGGTAATCCTTGGATTAATCATAGGGTTTGTGAATATTCCTGGAAAATCTACTCAGACTTTTTTATGGGCAGGAGCTATTCTCGTTGTTGTCAGTAAGTTTGGGATGGATAGTGTTCGTGGTAGTTTGATAGGAATAGGTGTTGGAGACGCTGTCTCAGCTGTTTTTGGAGCACTTCTGGCCTTATTTGTTCCTGCAACAATCGTCATGGCTCTAAAAACCATCTTCTCAATATCAAAGATTTAATTTTGGTTAAAATTCAGTAATAATACTATATATTAATTAGGGCATCACTCAAACCTATCTGGTTTTTCTTCTTTTTTCTTTGGAGCTTCTTTGTGAATCTTTGCGAAAGAGGGGGTTGCAATTACCATGTTTTCCCCAAAACCAGCAATACTTCCTTCAAGGGCATCAACTGTCTTTTTTATTTTAGAAATAGCTCTTTTTAATTCGATAGAATCTTTCTGTCTCAAAATTTTTATATCAATAATAGCAATCGTATATCCTTCTCTCAGAGCATTTAGAATTTCGTTAACATTGTCATAATCTTTTAAAGCAAAAAGTTTTACAAAAACTTTATTTTCGCTCTCTTCTTTTCCTAAATCAATCTCAAGATACTCATCACTAAACTCATCCCCAGGACCTTTTTCTGAAAAAGCCTTTTTTATCTTATCAAAAATCATATTAATTTTAAACCGCGGATATTTATAAAGATTTCGTAAGTTTTTTGTATATATTCCGTCGTTGTTGGAAAATCAAAAAACTTCTTTTCGAAGAGCATCCATTTTTTCTGTCAAAGTTTTTTCTTGCTTTTCTATTGATTTTATCCTCAAATCGAGAAGTTTTTCCTTGTTTTGCAATTCTTCTTTTATTTTTTCTTTGTCTGCACTGAGCATTAACTGTCCTATTATCTTAAAAACATCTTTTGAATTCTCTATTTCTTTTTTTGCTGCCCGTGTCTCTGAAATTTCCATTTGAAAAGCCTGTTTCTGGAGCAGCAGATTATGGAGGTTTTGCTCAAGAATCTGTATTTCTTGAATTTTTCGTTCCTTATTCTCTTTGTCTGTCATTTTTTCAATTTATGTCGCCTTCACTTTTTTGATTTTTGTCCTTGGCTTATAAAAAATCTTGCCACCACAGTTAGGACAGACAAACCTCTTATCAAGATTAACACTCTTAATCTTTTTCTCGCACTTGAAACATTTGTATGTTGGCATTTTTATTGAGTTTTATTAACCTTATAGGCCTTTAATTTTTTAATATCTTCTCTCAATTTTTTTACTCCTGGTATTCCAGGGATAATTTTATTTCTATCTTCATATCTTATCTTTCCTTTTACTAACTTTATTTTTTCTCCATCAGGAGTTTTAACAAATTTCTTGTTTTTAGGTTTTTTCATTTTATTCTATATAGTAAGCGTCATGAGCAAATTTTTTATTGCACTTCTTACACTGCCACAACCCCTTCGAAAGCCTTTTTACTCCTTCCCTCTTGCAGAAAGGGCATTTTTGTTTTACTCTCTGTTTTTCCTCTACAGCAACCAGCCTAGCTTTGACTCTCTTCCCATATCTCGCTCCAAAACGCCCTGCTGATTTTGTTTTTTTTGATTTTGATGCCATTTTATATAAAATGGGGATACGCGGATTTGAACCGCGGTCGCCAGGTCCCAAACCTGGAAGGCTACCAGACTACCCCATATCCCCTTAATAAAAGAGGACTGAAGTGATTTATAAATTATTCTTTTTCTGTTTCCTCTTCTTCTTTAGCTTCTTCTGGCTTTTCCTCTCCTTCTGCAGGAGCCTCTGCCTTTGCAGCTTCCTCAGCTGCCTTGGCTTCTTCCAGAGCTTTCAAGTCCTTCTCTTGCTTAGCTTTTCTAACTTCAAAGAATTTATCTAATTTAGCTTTCTTCTCTTCAGGAGTTTCTGTTCTTTCTTCTTGAATCTCTCTGTCATATTTTCCCTCGTCAATTTCACTTATAACTTCTTTAGGAGATTTATTTTCAACCAAAATTCCAAGACTTGCGCAACTTCCCAAGATAGTTTTTACAGCTGCCTTCAAATCCTTGCTCAATAAACCAGGAAGTTTTGTTTTTGCTATAGAAATTATCTGTTCTATAGAAGCATTTGCAATTTTTATTTGTTTATGGTCTCCAGAGCCCTTTTCTGCTTCAAGTTCTTTTTTTAATAATTCTGAAACAGGAGGAGAAAAAACTCTGACATTGATATCTCTCGTTCTCGTATCTATATCTAATTCAACAGGAACCTTTAATCCGCTGAAACTCTTAGTTGATTCATTGACTTTTTTAATAACCTCGTTGAGAGGAACTCCTGCTGGTCCGAGTTTCTGGCTTAGTGCCGGACCCGGCTTCATGTCTCCTCCCTCGACCAATAGTTTAATCTGCATTTTCTTCTCCTTCCTCTTCTCTTCTTATAACCTTGACGTTATCTATCTTAAGCGTCACAGGCAGCTGAACAACTGCTCCGAGAAGATTTACCACAACTTCTTCTTTTTGTTTGTCAATTCTTATAACTTTCGCTTTTTCTCCTTTTAGAGTTGAGCCGATTATCTCAACAATATCTCCTTCTTTTATTGAAATTGTTGTTACTGAAGGCTCAACCATGTTTTTTATTTCCTTATATGTTATTGTCTTTCCGATAATTCCTTTCACATATGGCAGATTGAAGACAGCTTCCTCTGCAGTCTCGCGATCTTCTGCCTCGACAAAGACATATCCTCTTAGGCCATGGGGTCTTAGAACAGCATAGATATCGATTCCTTTTTTCTCTGCTCTTTCAGCTATCATGTCAACAGCTTTCTCTTCCTTGTTTGTAGTTACTTTAATAATAAAAATCATTTTAGTTCCATCTACTCCTTAACTTTTTAAGAAGCAGTTAAGATTATTTAAGAATATGGGTTTATAAATTTTTGTTAAGCAAAAACCTGCATGATTATTGCAATGATAAATCCGACGACTCCGATTGCTGCAATTCCTATGGCAGAGATTTTTGCAATCATCTCATATTCTTTTCTCGTTGGTTTTTTCAGTATGAGCCAGACTCTTTTTGATTTTGCAATAAAGGCCTTAAGCCTATCGAATTTTGCCATATCTTAGATAAAAGTATAGAGTTTTTAAAATTATTCTTAATGATTTCTTAATCTCCTATATTCCTCGTTCATTGCATTACTATATTTTAAAAAAAGCGATGCCCAAGGAAGAGAAATTTTTCTACCTTCTCTAAAATTATATCCATATTTATTAATAAATTCCTTTCTAGTTTCTTCTTTAATAATTATTCCTCTTTCATCTTCTTCTATAGAAATAAATTTCAATAATTCATTAGTTTCATCAACACTCTTTAATCTTTTATGAGAACTTATAACTAATTCTATTCCTGAATCATATTCTGATGCTGGATCTGTCATTTTATTCAAAAAACTCAATTCCGAGCTCTTCCTCGATTTCCCTGTGCTTTATGCTTTCCAAGGTTTCTCCGTGACCAAGGATCTGGGCGCTTTTCACACCTGTCACGATGAGCAGGACTCTTATCGATTTGTCCATATCTGCAGAAATCTGGGCTCCCCATATCAGTTTTGATTCAGGACTTAACTTATTCCCGATTGTTTCTATGATTAATTTGCACTCGTCAAGACTCATGTCTGGTCCTCCAATTATATTAACCAAGGCACCAGTGGCATTTGATATATCTACATCTAAAAGAGGATTGTTTATTGCTTTTTCAACAGATTCAATAGCCCGGTTGGTGCTGTCTGACTCTCCCATGCCTATCAAGGAAACCCCTCCATCAGCCATTACAGCTTTTATATCTGCAAAATCAAGATTAACAAGTCCGGACGTAGTCACTAGTTCTGTAATTCCTTTGACTGCATTAGTCAGAATCTCGTCAGCAATTTTGAATGCAGTATATAATGGAAGTTCTGGAGCAAGTTCGAGAAGTTTATCATTGGGAATAACTATTAAAGTATCTACAACAGCCTCGAGTCTTTCCAAACCATTCATAGCGTTTTCTATTCTCTTCTTACCTTCTATTGTAAAGGGAAGGGTAACGACTCCTATTGCCAGCGAGCCTTGTTTTTTTGCTATATTGGCTATTATAGGAGCACCGCCTGTTCCTGTTCCTCCTCCAAGCCCGCAGGTAATGAAAACCATATCGCTTCCAACAAGTCTTTTCTTCACTTCTGACTCAGATTCTCTCGCTGCTTCTTCTCCTATTCGCGGATTGCTTCCTGCTCCAAGTCCCTGAGTAAGTTCCTTTCCTATCAGAACTTTCTGGTCAGCGCCACTGTACAAAAGATCCTGGGCATCTGTGTTTACTGCGATAAGTTCACCGCCTTTTATTCCTATTTCCTTCATTCTGCTCAAAGAATTTCCACCTCCGCCGCCAATTCCAATGACTTTTATCTTGGTTGATTGTTTTTTTAGAATTTCTGCAAGCTCCCTGTCAATCTCTTTTACTTCTGAAGAAACCTCGTCATAAATCTCTTCCATATCTGAAACAATTTATATAGATTTATAAGGATTATTGTGATTTTTTGTTCTTTTTTTCTTCTTTCTTCTCTATATTTTTCTCATCTCCAGCTTCTTTAACTTCCAACTCCAATCCAAGAATTTCTTTAAACTTGTCTTTAAATAGCTCAACAAATTTTACGAGAGATTTATCAACTTTTAGAATTAATTTTTTATCTTTTATTTCAAACCCAAATTCTCTTCTAAAGAAAAAATCATTGAGTGCCTTGATTTTTTCATTAAGGTCTGTGACTTTTCTCAAAACTTTTATGTTATAAACAACATTTTTTCCTGCAAGAACATGATTAAAATCAACCATGACTCTGCCTCCTGAAACCGTAAGTATTTTTCCGATTCTTCCATCAAAATTAAACACTGCCCCAGGAATTGGATTTACTTCTTTTTCTATAAAAACTTTTATGGGAATTTTCTGAATCAGAGAAGGATTTCTTTTTCCAAAAGCTTTTTCTGGCCCAAGCTCAACTTCGTAATCTTTTCCTATCTCTTTTCCGATAAGA
>CAYFUJ010000042.1:0-2432 GCA_964346485.1 Candidatus Woesearchaeota archaeon | reverse complement strand
GAAAGCGAACAATTCGTAAACCATTACTTTTATCCAGTTTTTTCAATCTTTCAAATAACTTTGAATAAAAATCTACTGGGGGTTCTGGTTCATAATCAGAATCACTAATCTTTTCCATAGCCACAAGAATTACCTCGAGGGGGCTTTTGTCGAGCCTCTTTGATTCTTTCTTCTACGAACTCCTCAATTTTTTGAAGGAGTTGTAATTTCAAGTCATTATAATTTTCGGTCATCTTTTATTCCTCATGATTAATAAATTCAACATACCTTACTCCCTGTCTAGTATTCTCAACAACTTTTCCTTCTTTTTTTAACCACTTAACACAAGCAAGAACACTGTAGTAATCGTGACCAAGAATACCTGCAATTCTTGTAATAGGAATCGGTTTATCTTGTTCCTTTAAGAATGTTCGAATCTTATCTAAAGTATCTATTCTTGGATTCCTTTGAAACATAGAAAGATATTTATTCTTATATTTTAAATATAATATTATATTTTAATTATAATTAAATAACCTGATAAACAAGGTGGAAGATTTTGAAAAAACGTGGTAGAAAACCATCAAACATCTTAAATTTAGATAGATTTTGGTTAATCTATTTAGGTTGTCTAGAAAAACCAAGAAGTATCAAGGAATTAAGTTTTTTATACGGATTCATTGATAGGAAAAACAACCCTAAACCTAATCTATACCAATATCAATTAGCAAACAGAATGGTTAAAGAAGGTTATTTAAAAATTAGTCATCTTTGCAGAGAAGTAAAATATTATTCAAAACTTAATATTCTTGATAAAAAGAAAATAAATTTCTTTAATAAAGAATGGGTAAAAAAAGAACTTTTTTCATTTGAAAATATAATGATTTTTTTTAATAATGATATTGAACTAATTAAAAGAAGGGGTGGGGAATTTATTGATATTTTGGTTGGTATTTTAACACTTTATACATTTCCTCATCAAAAAGATAGATTTTTTTTACCTGGTATAACCTTTGGTGTAAGTTCAGCATTTGGTAGACTAGGAGTTATGAATTATATTAAAAAAGTAGCAAAAGTTATTTCAGATCATAAAAATGAAATAATAAAAGCCTTTGAAATTAAATCTTAATTTTTATTTAATCTTACCTCAATCATCTTCTCAATCAGAGGTTTAACTTCCTTTAAAAGTTCTCCAAACATTTGACTTGAATTTAACGTTGAACCGCACCTTCTACAAAAGTTCCAACTTTTATCGTTCCTTTCATTACAAATTGGGCAGGTTTTTATGACACTCTCAACTTTTTCTTTTTGTTTAGGTTTGATCCCATTTATTCTTAGGATGTCGTCGTCGAGGTCCTCGCCCGCCAAATGAACGTATGTTCCTGTCATCCGCGAATCATTTGTCCAGCCAAAGTAAACCTTCAGTTGCTGTTCTTTTAACTTTGATGCAAGGTCTGTTGCTCTAGCGTGTCGAAAAGCATGAAAATGTACTCTTTTTGTTATTTGTGCCTTCTCGGCCAATCTTTTTAACAAAATGTTAATAGTTGAATAACACCAAGGCCTGTTAAATTTTTTCTTACCTCTAACAGCAACCCAAAGGGGTGCTTCAGGGTTATCTTTAGCCGGATGAACTGCCATCCACTGGGATAAATAGACCACACTCCTAACTAAAAGAATCCTTCTTTGACCTGTTTTGCCTTTGACTTGTATAATAACTCCATTACCATTGAATTCAATATGCTTTAATTGTAATGACAATAATTCCCCAATTCTGCAGCCACTTTCGTATAATGTCATGAAAAAGGCTTTGTCTCTAACACTGTCTGCACATTCTATCATTCTTTCGATTTCACTCTCAGTCAATATTTCTCTTGGCATGGTCGATTTAAATTTTATTTTCATCCACTTGACACAGTCTGGGTATTCTCGACTATCCCAATCAAGATTATGGATAAATTGTAAAAGCTTTTTTAAAGCAGCTTTTAGAACAGCCTTTGTCAATAAACCTTTTTTCTCTTCTTCTATTTTTCTTGCTATTTCCTTTATGTCATCCTTTGTCAGTTCGTCGAAGTCCTTGTTAAAATACTTTGTCAGCAATCTAAAGCGCTTAAGGTAATGGTTTATTGAAATCTTTTTTAAGCCTCTTATGTATATCTCGTCATAAAACTTTTTAATAAATTTCTTATTCTTTTCGCTTAGACTGGACTCCATTAACCATCTATAATTGTTCTTCAAGTCTCTACTAACGTTATAAATTCCATCTTCCATATTCATATTAAAACCTCCTATCGATTATAAAGGAGAATTAAGCAACTTGCTATGAGGAAGGATAAATTAATAAACATAATTGTTATTATTTTGATAATCTAAATGTGGTATTATGCCAAAACACAGTAAACCCAGAGCAGGATCATTAGCATTCTGGCCTAGAAAGAGAGCCAAAAGGATATACC
>CAYFUJ010000041.1:0-8716 GCA_964346485.1 Candidatus Woesearchaeota archaeon | reverse complement strand
CATCGGCAGTTAATCCCATAAAAGTTCCATAACGTTTTCCTACTTCTATCTCAGCGCCAGAAGCTCCTTCTTTAAAATTTCTATTTAAGGCCTCTTCATCTGATTCTCCTGCCTTAGGTTCTCCTCCTGGAAATATCAATTGATCACCTTTTCCAAAAAGTACAAACTCTCTGTCTTCTGTTATAACTAAGGCAACGAGAGTTCTCTGAGACATAAAAATTACAAATCTTTAAAATTAATAAGGATTGTTGTGATTATTTCATAGTTGAGAAATCTTTTTCTATCTTGTTCAGGTCCTTGGTTATTGCTGCGACTGCGTCGCTGACTGCTTTTTTTGCTGTTTTGCCTTTTGTCTTTACATTGAGTATTGCTCTCTCAGAGGGATGTTCTCTCTTCCATGCGGCAAAAGTAACTGAAGAATCTTTGTTGAGATAAACTCGAAGAAGTTCTGCTATTGTAAGATTTTCAACCTGTATTTCAATCTCGTCTTTTGAACTCTTCAGAATATCTATTTCCATAATAAGAATCTATCGTTTTGATTTATAAAACTTCTGCTTCTCCTGTATCTTTTTCCTCATTTTCTTTATCTTCAACAGGCTTTTCTCTTTCTTCTTTCACTCTTTTTAAATCAGCTATTGTTAGATCTTGCATTGTTTTCATGTCAAATTTTAGTACTCTTGCCGGCTGTTTTTCTGGAATTTTTATGAGTTTGTCTCTAACTTCATCTCTAATGATTTTTATTCCTAAAAAACTCTCGAGTTTATTCACAAGCCTATAATCGTCCTCTGGAAGAATTCCTTTCTCTGCCATTTTTATTGCAGCAGTTGATTCTGAAATTTCTTCTGCCAGTTGTTCCTGGGTTAATTTTTTCAGTCTTCTTGCCCTCATAACGATCCAATGAAAATTATCAACAAGGTCAGAGCTTAGCTTTTTTTCTTGGGAAATCCTTCTCTCATATTTTCTATCTACAATTTCTTTTAAAGTGGTCTCTATTTTGGCTTCTTCAGGTTTTTTCTCAGTCTCTAAAGGATAGAGAATTCTCGGCTTTTTTTCAGATTCCTTAAGCTGAAAAGTTGTGGGTCTTCTGAAAACAGGCATATTTTCCATTTCAGCACAGATCTCGCAAACCTTTACAATCCCTTTCGGAGATATTGCATCCAAGAGTCTCGTCTTTTCCTTAGATATCCCACAAATCAAGCATTCCATAAAAAAATAAGTTCTAGAGTATTTTTTAATATTTATGTGTTATTTAAGATATGTTTCTAAGTCTTCCATAGAATCAAGATTTGAAATTATATATTCTTCATTAATAATCACTACTGGAAATTGTGAGATATTAAACCCCTCTATTAAATAATTTAAAGAGATCAAATCTGTATCTACCGCAATTGGAATTAGGATAATTTCACTTCCTTTCTCTCTCTTTAAATCAAGTAGGAAATTACTCATTGTTTCTTGAATTGCTTTAGTATTCAAATCAGGATTATCATACTTATATAAATAAACAACTGTATCCAAATTACATATTTTCTTATTTTCAATTATCTTTTTCCATAATAGTGTCCTTAAAAGATCATATCTCTTATGAAGAGTGATTAAATCTTCTGTAATTTTATTTGAATTATCGTATTTTTCAAGTTTAAGTGCTTCAACATAAATTTTATCTGCTAACAAAACACTAGATTCCTTTATTATATCGCAATTGTCTTCATCTTCATAAAGAATTTCAGAAAATAATTCAAAATCCAAAAGCTCTGTCTTTGAAGTGAAATAAAAATCTTCTAATTTTTCAATTCTTGAATTTTCAAAAAACATTCCTACTAAAATTCCACCACAGAATATCACCAACGCTATAACTAAGGCTTGCCAAAATACATGTCTACTACTATACTTCATAAAAAATAAAATAAAAATGCGTATTTAAGATTTGTGGATGGTTTATTACCATCTGTAATCTTTTATTGCAAATCTATAAATTGCTGCAAACCAAATCAAAGGATAAAAACCAATAAATATAAGAGTATAGAAAGAAAGACTGATGAGTCTTTTTAAATTAATTTTTTTATCATATTTTGTCTTCTTTAATATATAATTATAATAAATTGATGAAACAAAAAATAAAATTATAAAATAGAATATCATAACAGACGGATATAAATTTATATTTTGCATATTTAAAACAGAGGCCCCAATAGAAGAAGCATATCCTGTAATAAGTATACGTTCAAAGAATGCTTTAAAGATAAGGTAACCTGAAAACAAAAATCCTACTATACTTAGAATTATACTAAGAGTAACAAAAGGCATAATGAATAATCCAAAAATTCCGCTTTTCAAAAAAGACGATTTATATTTTTGTATTGCTTGCATTCCCCCTACCCCCCAACGAACTCTCTGCCTAAACCAAGGTTTAAATTTATGAGGAACAATAGTTGAAACTCTGGCATCTAAACACATTGCTGTTTCAAATCCATGATACAACATATTCCAAGTTATATCTATATCTTCTGTAATGCTTTTTGGGTCAAAACCACCAACTTTTACAATATATTTTTTTCTATAAAGACTTAAAGGACCGTTTGTCACATAAACAGCACCAATAAAATCCAAAAGCTTTCTATTCCATCCCAAAATCATATACTCAATTGATTGAATTTTTCCAAAAAGATTTTTGTCTTTATTTCTCACAGTAACAAAAGATGTAACGGCACCCATATTTTCTTCGTTAAAATAACCTGTTAACTTTCTAAGAGAAAGTGAGGAAGGGAAACTATCTGAATCAACTACTGCTAAAAGCTCACCCTTAGACATTTTAACACCTTTATTTAAAGAGTCTGCTTTTCCAGAATTTTTCTTGTCAAGTAATTTTAAATTTGAATATTTCTTTAATAATTTTTTAACAATTTCTTTTGTTTTATCAGTACTTCCATCATTTATGACGATAACTTCTAATTTTTCTTTTGGATAATTGAGTTGCATGACGTGGCTAATAGTTTGTTTTATATTGTCTTGTTCATTATATGCGGGAATCAAAATAGTTATAGAATATTCTTTCTTAGGTTCTATATAAGAAAAAAATTTCTTTCTATTCCTTATAGTAAGGATGATAAAAAAAGAAATCATATAAAGTGCTATAAACATTAAAACCAGGTAAAACCCAGTAACAAATTCCACCATTTTTATCTCATGCCTTCTTTTAGCATTCTATTCTTCTGAATTCTAACTTAATAAAGTTTGTTCTGATACATTAAAATAATCATAAAAATCCGCGCTCAGACTTAATTCATAGGTGCGTCCTGATTTTTTCTTTTTTATCAGTTCAAGTTCAGAGAATTTTTTTATATGGTCGTATGCTTTGTTCCCTCTTATTTTTACAATCACAGACTGCTTTATAGGTTGTTTAAGGGCAATTATTGCAAGAGTCTCTTGTTCTGCCTTTGAAAATTCAGGAGAGCCTGTCGCTAACTTGTTTATTAAATAAGAATATTCCTGTCCAACATCCATTTTCCACATATTGTTTTTTTCAATAATCTGGATTGCAGAATCAGAGTTATTATATTTATTCTCAAGCTGCTCTAACAAATCCCGAATTACCATTGGATTTAAATCAGAAAGCGAGATTAAATCCTGCATATTCATAAACCTGCCAGAAACAAAAAGTATAGCTTCTATTTTCTTCAGATTCTCTTTCTCGTTTTCCATTTTCAAACCTTAAACCTCAGAATAGAACCAATTCCTCCCATGTTATAAAACTGTTCTCCTTCAGGAGTTTCTGTTGATATTATCTTTATCTCGGCTCCTGTGTTTTCAGCCATTTCTGTCAGTTCTTTCACAAGTGATTTCGAAGTTTTGATTGATAAATATAGAATTTCCACTGCTCCTGCATTCAAAGCTCGTCTTGTATCTTCTTCACCAAGAAAGGTCTTTCCAGGATTTTCTCCAAGACTCTGGAAAAATTTTTCAACATCTTTTTTTTCAAGAGTTCTCTCGTGAGTTTTTAAAAGATTCTGTGATTTTTCAACAAGTTCTTTAAGTCCTGATTCTGAAGCATCTCCTATGTCAACTTTTCCAATAACCTTTTCTCTGAGTTGGGTGACCATATATTCTCCTTCTAAGAATTCATCCTTCGTTGGCACAGGTCCTCCGACAATGATTCCTTTTAACTTAGGCATATTGAAAAATATTTTTTTCATTTCATCTGCAATCCTTTTGTAAAATTCTTTTGTAAGTCCTTCTGTAATTCTATGAAATCTCTGGCTGGACTGACCTCCTGCCCTGACCTTGCTCGGAACTCCAGAGGTCATTTTCTGGAGAGCTTCTATCCTTTTTCCTTCAAGAACTCCAAGAGTTGCTTCTTTTCTGTCCATGACTAAAAGACCAAATATTTCAGAAACTTCAAGCATTTCTTTCAGAGGCTCAAGAACAAATTCCTTGTCACACCTATAGAGCCTGCTTTTTATCGGAGAAGGCGGCTCTACTGCCCACAACTGCAGATCTTGTTGACCTTCTACTTTTGAAATATTTCCTGCAAAAAGAGCAAGCCCATTTTCAGGAGTTTTCTTAAGGGTTTTAAGCTCACGAACAAGTTTTTCCAAAGCATCAATGACATTTTTCCTTGTCGCACTTGACTTAATGTTTTTTGCAGTTGATTTTTCTGCCTCGAGCTGTCTCTGCACAGAATTAATATCATATCCTGCAGGAATATAGACTGTAACAAGCTCTGTGTGTCTTCCTTTGTGTTTCTCCAACTCTTCTAAAATCTCTGCTAATTCTGCCTTATTCATCTCTGTCATTTTACAAACTCAACCTTAAATTTCCCTGTTTTTATTTCCTTGGCATTTGTAACATTTTTCAGGTCTTTTAATATTCCGCTTTCTTTTCTTAAGATTGTACTATTTATCTCAGGCATATGCAAAATTATCTCAGCGTTCATTGGTTTTTTAGCTTTTGTTTTTGCTTGTCTGACTTTAGTCACGATATCAACGAAAGTGTCCCAAAAAATAGTGTCCCACCTTGCCCCATACAATCCAAAAACAGTAACTTTTGGCCATTTAGAAATGTGAATGCTTTTTTCTTTTTCATGCTTTCGATAATAGGTTTGATAAATCTCTTCTGTAATAAAAGGCATAATCGGGGCAATCATCTTGATTATGGATAAGAGCCCATTATAAAGTGTATATTGAGCAGACAATTTTTCCTCACTCTTTCCTCTATAAATTCTTTTCTTAACAATCTCAAGATAATTATCAGTAAATACCTTATAAAAAAAAGTTTCAGCCTCTTGTTTGGCCTTTGAATATTCATGAGTTTCAAAATATTTCGCTACTTCATTTACAGTATGGGTGGTTTTATCCAAGAACAAAGAATCAATATGTTCCAACTTCTTCGGCTTCTTGGGTTTTGTCTTTCCAATATTTGTAAAAACGAATTTTGATGCGTTGAAGAGTTTCGTGATGAATTTTTTCCCGTTAATAAGGTCTTTTTCTTGATAATCCATATCTTCTCCAAGTTTAGAGCCTGCTGCCCAGAATCTCAGAGCATCAGAACCATATTTCTGCATTGCGTCTTTTGGCTCTATAACATTTCCCTTGCTTTTTGACATCTTTTCCCCTTCAAGCCGAACAAAACCAGAAACCATTACATTCTTCCAAGGAATTTTATTCTCATGCAGAAAGGCTTTAACAATTGTATAGAAAGCCCATGTTCTTATTATGTCATGTGCCTGCGGTCTTAAAGAATAAGGCAGTTTGATTTTGTTTCCTACTAAGGAAGATGCTATTTGTGGTGTCAGAGAAGATGTTGCCCATGTGTCCAGAACCCTTATTTCTGGCTGAGCAGGTTTTTTGCACTTTGGGCAGAGCTTTTTCTTTTCCAAAGGATCAACAGGAAGCTCAGCATCTTTCGGAAGAATTATCTCTTTGCAATTTATGCACTCCCAGACAGGAATAGGAACTCCAAAATGCCTGTCTCTTGAAATATTCCAATCCCATTCCAATCCATGAATCCAGTTCTCATATCTCTTGCGCATGAATCCAGGATACCATTTGACTTTTTTACCCTGCTCAATCAGCTTGCTTTTTTTATCCAGAACTTTGATAAACCACTGCTCTGTCGGTAGAAATTCTATCTCTGTCCCGCACTTGTCATGGACATTAACAGCATGAGAGATTTTTTTCTGTCCTAATATAAGATTTTGAGATTTTAAATTCTCAAGAATAAGTTTTCTGAAATCCTTAATTTTAATAGGTTTATTTTCTAAAGAAGCAACTGTTATCCTTCCTATTATTTTATTTTTAAAATTTTCATCTATATTATTCCAATTTATCGTTCCGTCATAATTGAAGATAATTCTGGGCTCTAATTTATACCGATTAACTGCATCAACATCAAACTTGTCGCCGTAAGAACAGACCATCATAATTCCTGTTCCTTTTTCCAGGTCTGCTGATTTGTCTTCAAAAATAGGAACTTCATAATTAAAAAGAGGGACCATTGCCTTATTTCCGACAAAACTCTTGTATCTCTCATCACCAGGATTTACAAAAATTGCAACACATGCGGGAATTAATTCAGGGCGAGTTGTTGCAATAGGCAGAGTTTTTCCTCCGCATTCAAATTTAATCGTTGAAAAAATGCTTGGCAGTTCTTTGTCTTCAAGTTCTGCCTGTGCTATTGCAGTCTGGCATTCAGGGCACCAGATTGTGGGAAAATGCTTTTTATAGATTCTTCCTGCCTTGAACAGCTCAATGAAAGATTTCTGAGATATCTTCTGTGAGTTTTTGTCAATAGTTGAATAATAAATATCATAATCAGCACTTATTCCTAAGTCTTTCCATTGCTGGATAAAATCAGGAGTTATCTTTTTCAGAGTTTTCAGACATAATTTGATAAAATCTGAACGTGACATTTCCTTGCTTCGAACTTTATTGATTCTCTCAACAAGCCTTTCTGTGGGCAAGCCATTATCGTCTGTCCCAAAAGGATAAAAGATATTATTCTCAAACATTCTCCTAAACCTTGCTATAAAATCCTTTTGAGAATAAGAAAAGGCATGTCCCATATGCATGTCTCCTGAAACAGTTGGTGGGGGAGTGTCGATGCTGTAAATTTTTCCTTTTTTTCTAGTGTCGAATTTGTAAATCTTCTCCTTTTCCCAGAAATTTTTTATCCTTTTCTCTACTTCTTTGGCGTTGTAGTGTTTCATAAAAAGAATAAATAAAGGAAGTTTTAAAAACTATTTGAATTTATCTAAGACATGGTAAGGGATAATAGAATTCAGATGCCTGCCGGCTTTGGCGGGCTGATGAGGTTTGACGAGGAATTCAAAAGCAAAATAATGATAAAACCAGTCCATGTGATTGGATTTGTAATTCTGATAATAATTTTCAGGATATTTCTGACCCTTATATACTAAAATGTTTCCAGGTTTAGGCGGCTTAAGCCCTAAAAAAATGCAGGCAATGATGAAGCAATTCGGCATGGCTCAGGAAGAAATTGATGCCTCACGAGTTATAATTGAAAAAACAGATAACACAAAAATTGTTATTGAAAATCCGTCTGTAACAAAAATAAGCATTCAGGGAAAAGAGAGTTTTCAGGTTTCTGGGGATATTAAAGAAGAAAGTCAAGAGCAGGGAATTTCTGAAGAAGATCTAAAAACAGTAAGAGAAAAAACAGGCTCGACAGAAGAAGAAGCGAAAAAAGCTCTGGAAAGCACTTCAGGAGATCTTGCAGAAGCTATTTTAAAGTTGAGCAAATAAATTATATGTTTTAACACCAAAAACAATATTAATTCTGAAACCCTAATTAAATTATGGAAAAATTTTTGGAAAACATCATTGCAGCTGAAAAGAAAATTCAGACAGCAGACCACATGATTTATGTTACTTTTCCATTGATCAAAGACAAAAGGCTTCTTTTAAAAATTCTCCAGGAAATAAAAAACGCTGTCACAAACTGCATAAGCTCAATTCTCCAGTACGAATATCTTTACAAGAGAATAACTCTTTACAAGGACCCTAAATCAAATTTCAAAACTTTTGTTGAAAAATGTGCCCCAAGATACAAAATAACAAGGGAAGAAATAAATTCAATCCTCGAACTCTTTGATTTTATGGAAAAACACAGGGAGAGTCCTTTTGAATTTGTAAAAGACGATAAAGTTGTTATTTTATCAAACGGTTTAAAACCAAAAACACTTACAGTTGAAAAAACAAAAGAATTTTTAATTCTTGTAAAAAATGTTTTAAGAAAAACACATGAAACTTTTAAGAAAAATTTCTAAGAAAAATATAAAAAGGTGGAAATCTTAGTAATGTACTTCTATTCTGAGAAGAAAGAGGGAGAGGATAGTTCATGGAGGAAATAATTAAGGAAAAAATAAGTGCGGACCACCTCCTATATGTGAGCTTAAAGTATACAAAAACCTGTGATGTAATAATGAATCTTATTCTGAGATGGAAAAAAATGATAGAAACAGGTATTGATAGAATTTTAGAACGCGCAAAAAAGAAAAAAAAGATTTCTTCTATCCCTGCAAATCCTATTGGTAAGATAGAAGCTGTAAAAGTACTCTTCAAAAAAAATAAAGATTTCCTGGAAGTTATAGATATGTATGAAATGTTCAGGAAAATAGAAGAATTAAAAAAAGAGCGAATAGGAGAGTTCAGAAAAAACGTGACTCTCAGGATTTTTTATAAAGGAGAGGAGATAAATA
>CAYFUJ010000040.1:0-4317 GCA_964346485.1 Candidatus Woesearchaeota archaeon | reverse complement strand
GGGCTGCAACAAGGGAAATAGGATACGCAACACCATATCTCTTACCTAATAATCCTGCAAGAGAACCAATTACAAATGTTATTAAAATCCATAAAATAATCAACCAAATCTGCATATATATATTAAATAATAAATATTTATAAAAATATTTATAACCTTCAGGTATCTCTTTAAATCATGCCAACACAAGATACTTCTGGAATAAAAAATAAAATAATATTTATTCTAAGAAAAAATGGTCCCAGTCTTCCAGTTCATATTGCGAGAGAAATAGAATCAAACATACTTTTCGCCTCGGCCTTTCTTTCTGAACTTGCTTCTGAGAAAAGATTAAAGATAAGTTATCTAAAAATTGGTAATTCTCCATTATATTATCTGCCAGAGCAAAAATTTTTGCTTGAAAAATTCTCAAATCATCTGAAAAACAAGGAAAAAGAAGCCTTTACGATTTTAAAAGAAAAGAAATTTCTAAAAGATTCTGAGCAAACTCCTGCAATCAGGGTGGCGTTGAGAGAAATAAAAGATTTTGCAATTCCTTTTCGAAAAGACGAGGAATTAATCTGGAGATTTTATACTGTTCCAGAAGAGGAATTTGAAGCAGGGAAAAAGGGAATAAAACCGATAATAAAAAGAGGGGAAAAGGAACTTGATATATTTGATAAACCGAAAAAAGTTATAAGAAAAATCTCAAGAAAGAAGCGCCCTCAAAAAGAAAATAAATTTTTTGAGGAAATTAAGGATTTTTTAACGAAAAGATCTCTCGAGATGGCTGACATAATCAGTTTTAGCAAAAATGAAATTATAATGAAAATAAAGGATGATGAAAAAGAAAAAATTCTTATTGCATATAACAAAAAGAGGATAAATGAAAACGATATAATCAAGGCTTCAAAAAAAGCTTCTGAACTGGGAATTCCTTATATAATTCTTAGCAAGGGAGAACCTCTGAAAAAAGTTCAGGGTTTGCTTGATGCGTTGAGCAATCTTTCTTTCATAGGAAAAATAAAATAAACAAATTTAAAAACTTACAAAAGATGTCTTACCATGGGTAAAATAAAATCAAAGCTTATAAAAAGAACCACAAATGAACTAATGAAAAAAGGTGTGGAATTCAGCGAAAGCTTTGAAGAAAATAAGAAAATTTTAGGAAAAACCATGCCGAGCAAAAAAATAAGAAATCAAATGGCTGGTTTTTTGGCAAGATTAAAAAAGAAGAAATAAAAATATCTCTTTCTCTTATCTTGAATGAACCTCAAAACTTTTAAATCAGGTAGGTTTGTTAATTTTGGCTGCATAGCTCAGTGGTAGAGTACGAGTCTCATGAGCTCGGGGTCCTGGGTTCGACTCCCAGTGCAGCCATTTAATCATGAATAGAAATCAATTATTTTTAAAAATAAATTTTTTCATATAGAATTCTCTTCCAACTAAAATAAAAATGAAATAAAATAAAATTCAAAAAATGCTATCTTCTTTTTTTCCTTCTTTTTGTTTTCTTCTTTGTTTTTTTCTTTGTAGTTTTTCTTTTTTTCTTTGGCATATCTTACACCTCTCTTTTAATTAGCTATATTACGAATTAACTGTTTAAAAACTTTTGTCCACATTAAGAAGTGTAAAAAATGAAAAACAAAATTTGTTCAAATTTACCGACGGTAAAATCGATTAGAAAAATTTTTCTCCTGCCTTATCAAAATCTATCTCTTTTTCGATTAATTTTCTTAAAATTTTTTTTAAATCTGAAATTTTTACGCGGATTTGTTTTGTCGTATCACGATCTCTTATGGTAACATCGTTCTTCTTTAAACTTTTTTCATCAATTGTTATGCAGAAAGGTGTCCCAATCTCATCATTTCTTGCATATCTCTTTCCAATACTTCCTCCAACATCATAAAAAACATTGAATTCTTTTTTAAGGTCTTCATAAACTGCCTTGGATATTTTAACGATTTCTCTATTTATTTTGACAATAGGGAAGATTGCTGCTTTTATTGGTGCGAGCCTTGAAGGTAATCTTAAAACAATTTCATCTTTTTGATTTTTAAAATAAGAATCAAACATAAAAATTAAAAAAGCTCTTTCAACACCAAAAGAAGATTCAATCACCCGGGGTAAAATCTTCTTTTTTGTTTCTTCATCAAAGATTTTAAGATCTTTTTTTGAAAATTTTTCGTGTTGGCTTAAATCATAATCTGTTCTATCATGACTTCCAAAAATTTCCTGCCATCCAAAAGAGAATTCATATTCTATATCAATTGCGGAATCAGCATAATGTGAAAGCTCATCTTTTTTATGCTCTCTCAATCTCATTTTCTTTTTATCAATACCCAATTCTAAAAACCATTTATAAGACTTATAAAGCCAATAAGCATGCCATTTATTTTTAAAGACTTCTTTATTAAGCATTTCATTAATAGTTAATGCACAAGCTTTTTCCTCTTTTTCTTGTGCTACAGCAGTTAGAATCTCTATCTTATAATTTTTTATTTTATCATAATAAGGACAATCATTGATTTTATTTAAATCAACAAAATATTGCAATTCCATCTGCTCAAATTCTCTCGTTCTAAATAAAAAATCTCTAGGAGCAATTTCATTTCTAAAAGCCTTGCCAATTTGAGCTATACCAAAAGGGAGTTTCATCCTAGCATTTTCAACAATATCTTTAAAATTAATAAAAATCAGCTGTGCTGTTTCAGGACGAAGATAAGACAAAACAGCCGTATTTGGATCAGGACCAATTTGTGTTTTCATCATCATTCCTAAACTCTTTGCATTTTTTTTATCAACTTCTCCTCCACAAAACTGACAAACAGCTTTATCTAATTCAAATTTATCAAATTTATTGGGTTTTTTACATTTTTTACAAATAGCAAGAACATCATTAAAACTATCAACATGCCCAGACGCTTCCCAAACTTTTGGATGTGTTATAATACTTCCGTCAATTCCGATTATGTCTTCTCTCTCTGTCACATGGGATTTCCACCATTCTTTTTTGATATTATTTTTTAATTCAACTCCTATATGTCCAAAATCCCAGAAACCTGCAAAACCACCGTAAATTTCACCAGACTGATAAACAAAACCTTTTCTTTTACAAAAAGTTGCTAAATCTTCTATAGAAATTTTTTGATACTGGAGTTTAAATTTTTCAATCTTTTTTTTAATTTCTTTCTTCTCTATCTTCTTCCCTGCCTTTAAAATCTCCTCTGCTTTCTTTTCAGCATCTTTCTTTGTCTTGCCGAGATAAGCCAGGCATACAGATTTAACTTTTCCGTCGATTCTTTTTGATTCTCTAAGATAATAATATTCTTTTCCGTGAATATTCTTTTTAATGATAAATGCACACATTTTATTTTAGTTTCAAAAATTTTTATTACACATATCAATTAGGCACTACAAAGAAGTATTTAAATTTTTTGGTAGTCACTACTTTCAAAATTATAAGAAAAATAATTTATGATTATTGTGGTCCTTCTCCAGGAGCTTTCTTAAATAAATCTTTCAATGTCTTACCTCTTTTTCTCATTCTCCTAGCAAAGACAAATATAAATATGAGGACAAATAGAACAACCACAAATATAATTGCTTCTCCTGCACCAATACCTGCAAAGATTGCAAATCCTCCTATAGGTGCTCCAAGAGTTATTCTCTCGCTAACTGAACTCGAATATATCTGGGAATTGAAATCCACGACAAGAGTTAATTCACTACTTTCCATTGTCTCATTGGTCGTTTCATTTACAGGAAGGAGAGACTCATTAATCCCTATATCCACACTAAACTCTTGTAAAGCATTTGCCTCAATACTTTGATTTTCTGAAGCAGTTGCAACTTCCTGATTATTTTCATTCAGAAGAGAAAAGCCAAGCTCAACATCTTGGTTTTCTCCAGATAATTCCTGTAAAGAATAGACAACTCTCACTCTATCGTCTCTTATTCTATCTGCGCTAATTAAATCAAATTCAAGCTTTTTCTCTACAACATTAACTACAAAATTATGGGCTTGATATATGTTTAAACATTGGGTGGCAATTTTCAAAGAATAAGAATCTTCTGCTGTTCCTTCAGGTATTGTAACACTGAAAGAAAATGCATGTTCTTGGTTAGGATTTATATTTATAATTTCTTCAGAAACAGAGATCCATGAATCAAATTCTCCTCCTATTAACTTTAACACGCATCCAGGTAGGGGTATTTCTCCTGTATTTTTTATAATTACGCTGGATTCTTGAGAACCCTCTGGATTTAAGTAAAGAGGATGTATTTCTGAAAAACTAAACAAAGGGATAATTGGTTCTTCTATTTCTTCTTCTATTT
>CAYFUJ010000039.1:0-2156 GCA_964346485.1 Candidatus Woesearchaeota archaeon | reverse complement strand
TTCCATGGGTGAAAGAAATTTCCATAGCATTTAATCCTAGTTCTGATACTGTTTTAACACCTTCTACCGAAGATTTTCCTTTACAAGAAATAGGTATTCCTGATGGTCCTAAACGAATTATCATTTAATCATTTTTTACAAATAATTAATAATCTTTTATGGGACGACTTTATGCCCCATCTAGTTTTGTACTTTTTTTCATTTAATCATGATATTCATAATTATCTGGATTCCATGGAGGATGACAAGAAATAATAAGATCCATATTGCCTTCTAAGAAATATTTTTTATTAGGAAGTATCAGAATAGCATCGCCTTCATTAACTAAAAATTCTTTGCCATCGATTTCAACTTTTCCATTACCCTTGGAAACAAAGATTATTTCTTTAGATACTTTGCTTATAACAATTCCTTTTTCAGGATGCCTTCCTCTCAATTCTATGAAAGCAATATCAATATCTTTATCTCCATGTTCATACTCATATGATGTACAGCCATGATGAAGTGAATGTTTTTTTCTTTCAGATTTTTTGATTATCATTTTTCTTCCTTCTTCTTAAAAAACAACCAATTATTTGGTGGCTTAAATTTAACTAAAACATAAATTCCTTTTAACTTCTTACCATTTATTTTGAAAACTATTTTCTTATCTTTAAAACTTATTGGTTCATAAGTTCCTTTGTCCCATATCTTAACTTTTCCAGCACCATATTGTCCTTCTTCTATTATGCCTTCAAAATCTTTATAATTATATTCATGATCATCAACCTGAATGGCTAAAATCCTTCTTTTATTCGCTTCTTTGATATTTTTTGGGATAGCCCAACTTTTCAAAACACCTTTTCTTTCAAGTCTTAAATCAAAATGATGGTTTCTCGCCCAATGTTCATGAACCACATAAACTAACTTTTTATTAGATGGCATTTTTACCAGATTTAACATTTCCTTCGTTAAGGAGGTTCTTCTCCCTCTCCTTTTTGTTCTTCTTCACCTTTTTCTTTAGGTTCTCTTTCTTCGGGTGGTGAAACATCTACTTCACCTTCAGAGATAATAAATTTATTTATTTTATTATCATAAATCCAAACCAAAATACATGATAACAAATAAGAAACAATTAAAACAATGACAGTTACAATTAAATCCAAATCCGGTGGATGCGATTCAAATAAGAATTTTATTATAGAAACTCCACCAAAAAGAATAATATCATTTGATACTTTTTGAGGTAAAATTAAAACTAAAATTATAAATAATACGATCTTTCTCCAGTCCGGTTTTAGATGTTTTAAAAAGTTTAAGTTCATTTAATCACTTTAGAATTATTTTCATCATATCTTTAGCAACTTCAGTATTTTTAAAAATCGACTTGGCAGCATTTAAAACTTCATCTGTTGTTTTGTATCTTCTACTAAGATGAGTTAAAATTAATTTTTTGATTTTGTATTTTTTAGACAGTTTTGCAATTTCTGTAGCAGATGAATGAGGCCTTTCTTTTTTCATGGGTTCAGCAAATGTTCCGTCATGAATTAGTAAATCAGCTTCTTTAGAAAATTCAAAGAGTTCTTTGCAAGGCATAGTGTCTCCAGAATAAGTAATTTTTCTACCTATTCTTTTTTTTGCTACTTGTTCCAATTTTATAACTTTGTTTTTTACTTTTATTTTACCTTTTTCTTTTATTTTTCTCATTTGTATTCCTGTTAATCCAAACTTCTTAGCTTTTTTAACATCAATATTCCAGCTATCCTTCTCTTTAAAACAATAACCAAAGGCAGGAACAGAATGTATGACTTTTATAGCATAGATCTCATACGAATTATTTTCAAATATTTTTTCAATATTTTTATCTTCATCACATTCATGAGCATTTATTTCAAAACCGATTCCCCAATAGCTTAGTTCAATTAATGCGTCAATGAATCTTGATGCCTCAGGTCCATAAACTTCTAAAGGTTTTTTTCTTCTAGACAAATGTAAACTTTCTATTAAAGGCAGAAGACCTGCAAAATGGTCTGCATGCCAATGAGTTATGAAAATTTTGGATATTTTCATGGGAGAAACCCTTGCTTTTTGTAGTTGTAATTGTGTTCCTTCACCACAATCAAAAAGAATGTAATCACCACCATAGTGTAAAAGAATGGCTGGATGTTTCCTTCTTA
>CAYFUJ010000038.1:0-4727 GCA_964346485.1 Candidatus Woesearchaeota archaeon | reverse complement strand
AAAAACAAAATCCAGAAATCCTTAAGCTTAAAACTCAAAAAAATCTATCCTCTTTCTTTCTGTGAGATTCGTTTCTTTGCAATCAAATAAGAAGCCTTTTAAACTATTTTTTCTCATTTTTATTATGCCTGTGTAGCTCAGTGGTAGAGCGACTGACTTGTAATCAGTAGGTCGGGGGTTCGAATCCCTCCGCAGGCTTTTCAGAATTATTTCTCCAAAACTTCGGCCTTTCCATCCTCGGTAAGAATTTTTGCGATTTCTTTCGGAATATTCGCAACTTGGTCTTTTTTAAAAGGACCAATTTTTTCCCCTTCCATATCCAGAAATTCCTCAACATCTGTTTTAAATATGACGAGCTGGTTTTTCAATTCTTCAGCGCTTTTTCCATCTAGAATCTCGTTGATTTTTTTCTCTGAATTCTCTATATTTTTTATCAATTCTTCAAATAAGGATTTTTCGAAAGAAAGCATATTGTCAAAATCTTGTTTTGAAATTCCTGTTTCAGCTGCGATAAGAACCAAATCGAGTATCTTTTTTCTTCGGCGTATCATCAGTTCTCTAAAAAGGGTCACTGCATTTTCTAGCTGTTTTTTTGTCTTTGCAATCATATCTGAAAAAATATCGTCCTCTTTCAGGGAAAGCTGTTTTTTTTCTTTGAGGTATTCTGCAACCTCTTGAATAAAATTCTTCGGTAAAGGTTGCAGTTGCTCAGAATATCTCTCTTTTCTTGCAGCCTCGTAAAGGTCACTGTAAGTTATCATAAAAATACAAATGGTAGAAGATTTTTAATCATTGCTGTAGTCAAAAATAATATACTATCTCAAAAATTCTACTTTTTCCAGTAATTCCTTGCCCATAATTCTTCCGAGGCTGCCTTTTCTCGCATTCTTTTCGCAAAATTTTTCTCCTTTTTCTTTTTCCTCAGGACTTTTTCTTAAAGAAATAGGTATTTTCTTGCCTGCTGTTTTAAAGAAAGCCGTGATCCTATTTTTTGCTTTGGGTGGTTTAGCAGTATAAAATAAAACAGGAACAGGATCTGCAGAATGTGCCTTGAGTCTTGAAAGAGTTGAATGGTCTGCCGTAACAACTACCTTTATTCTTTTTGGAGGTGCAAAATCCTTCAAAAATTTAAACAGGGTTTTATCTATATACTCAATCATGAGTTTTTTCTCAACAGGCTTGTTATCATGGCCTGGCAAATCTGTCTCTTTTAGATGTATATATGCATAATCATTATTTTTGTGATTTTTCTTCAGAACCTTGATTGAAAAACTGCAGGCTTTCTCAAGGCCAGCACGAAGATTTCCATACGAATCCAGGCCTTTTAATTTTGGATAATCAAAAGAGAAAACATTCATTCCACTGACTTTTGAAAAACCAATTTCTTGGGGCATATATACCACAGAAAGCCATCTTTTATAATATTTTAATTTAGGAGGTTCTATGCCTGCACCTCTAATGAGAAGATAATTTGCAGGCAGCAGACCTTTTCTTTTTCTTTCTATATTAACAGGATGAGTATCGAGAATTTCAAAAGCCTTGTTGAGAAATTCCCGAAGTATGTTTACTGTATATTGTGAGTTTTCATCGTCATCTAAAGCTTTAAACATTCCTATCTTTTTTGCTTCTTTCGCTTCTCCTTTTGAATAAGTTGAATCGTTTCCAGTAATGTTGTCTGAAAATCCTCCTCTCAAAACCAAAACCCCTCTGTGCTGAATCGTCGGTTTAAAGATAAACTTGCAAGGAAGTTTTATTTTGTTCAGGGATTTGGCAAGTTCTTCTGCTTCTGCTGTTGTAAGTGTTCTTCCAGCCCTTCTATCAATGATATTTTTTTCTTTCAAGGAATCTATCGTGGCAAAATTAACTCTTAAAGCAAGATCTCCTCTGGTAAGTTTTATATCTGTTCCTCTTGCTTCAAGCTGTCCTCGAGTGCTGTTTATAAGATCGTTTCCAAAAATAGAGATAATTGCCTCATCAGATTCAGGGATAAATCCCGGTCTTACAGGATACATATATCCCATCTCTCCTCTAGCTGCCAGAAAATCAAGGTTAGGAGTTTCTGCTGCTTCTAAAGGGGTCTTGCCGTCGAGCTGCCTGCATGGAAGATCTGCAATACCGTCAATAATGACCAATATACCTTTCATGAAAATATAAAAGAGGTCTTCTTTATAAAAATTTATATTCAGCTAAATAAAGAATTAGTTAATATTATAAATCTCCCAGAATTATTTAGAACATGTTCAAATTTTTAAAAGAAAAAATAGGAGACTGGACGAAAAAAATCTCCAAGGAGAAGAAATCTGAAAAAGTTAAAGGGCTGGAATTGCCTCAGAAATTTGATGCTGGAAGGCAGAAATTTGAGCCTGATTTAGAAAAACTGAAAGATGAAGGTTTTCTGAAAAAAATAAAGACAAAAATACAAAAGATAAAAATCTCTGAAAAAGAATTTGGAGTTTACAGCGAAGAGTTAAGAATGCTTCTTCTGGAAAACAATGTTGCTTTTGAAGTTGCTGACAAAGTAATCGAAGAGCTCAAGGGAGAGATAATTGGAAAAGAGCTTTTAAAAAAAGAAATAGAATCTGAGATAAAAGAGGTTTTGAAAAAAATAATTGAGAACATTCTTATAGAGCCTTTTGATATTGTTGAAAAAATAAAAGAAAAAATCGCAGGTCAAGAAAAAGAACCATATGTGATTCTCTTCGCAGGAATTAATGGGACAGGTAAAACAACCACAATTGCGAAGATTGCGGATTTTTTAAAGAAAAAAGGGTTTTCCTGTGTTCTTGCTTGTGCAGATACTTTTCGTGCTGCAAGCATAGAGCAACTCAAAAAACACGGAGAGAGAATTAAAGTTAAAGTTATTTCGCAGCAGTATGGTGCTGATCCTGCTGCAGTTGGCTTTGATGCAATAAATTATGCAAAAAAGAATTTTGTGAATTGTGTTTTGATCGACACTGCTGGAAGAATGCATACAGCAAAAAATCTTCTCAAGGAAATGGAAAAAATTTCAAAAGTCTGCAATCCTGACCTGAAACTTTTTGTGGGAGAATCGATAACAGGAAATGATTCTGTAGAGCAAGCAAAGAGCTTTGAATGGGCAATCGGAATTGACGGAATTATTTTAACAAAAGCAGATGTTGATGAAAAGGGAGGAACTGCGCTTTCAGTCGGCTATATAATAAAAAAACCAATTCTCTTCTTAGGCACAGGACAAGAATATAGCAAAATCGAAGTCTTCGACAAAAAGAAATTCCTGAAAGAGTTGGGATTGTGAAATGAAAAAGAAAACAATCAAAAGATTAAAGAACATTTGTGAAGATTTTATAGGATGGATTGGTAAATTAATTGAGCATCTTCTTGAAGCGCTTGCTATTTCATAAAAAACCATAATCCTCAAACCCAAAATTTATTAACTCTAATTCTTCTCATTAAACCATGCTCGAAAAACTCGGAGAAGTTCTGAGAAAAGCTACAGATAAAATAGCAAACGCTATATTTCTTGATAAAAATCTCGTGGATTCAATTATCAAAGACTTGCAGAGAGCTTTAATTGAGGCAGATGTAAATATAGTTCTCGTGAAAGAATTGAGTGATAAAATAAAAAAATCTGCTCTGGATGAAAGGATGAAAGGGATTGAGAAAAAAGAGCATATAATCAAACTTTTGCATGATGAGCTAGTGTCAATACTCGGAGAGCACAAGCAATTGAAACTGAAAAAAGAAAAGAAAGAGCAGAACAGAATAATGTTCTTGGGACTTTATGGTGCGGGAAAAACAACTACTATTGCAAAACTTGGCAATTATTTTTCAAAGAGAGGAAACAAGGTTGCTCTTGTCGGTCTTGATACTCACAGGCCTGCTGCACCAGAACAACTGCAGCAGCTGGCAGAAAAACACAAGCTTCCTTATTTTATAGATATCAAGGGAAAAAATCCTGTAAATATCTGGAAAAAATACAGGAAAAAACTGAAAGAATATAACGTTATTCTCATAGACACTGCAGGAAGGCACACACTCGACAAATTCCTGATAAAAGAAATAAAGGCCCTGGGAAAAGAGATAGAGCCGACAGAAACAATTCTCGTGATGCCTGCAGACATAGGGCAAGCAGCAAAAAAACAGGCAAAAGAATTCCTGGAAGCCTTAGATATTTCTGGAGTAATAATTACACGAATGGATTCGACAGCGAGAGGGGGTGGTGCTTTGACTGCTTGTGCTGAGACAAAAGCTCCTGTTTATTTTATAACAACAGGAGAAAAGATAAATGACATAGAAGAATTCAATCCGAAATCTTTCTTGTCAAGGCTCCTCGGCATGGGAGATCTTGAAACCCTTATTGAAAAAATCAGGTCTGTTACAGATGAGACCAAGAGCCAGAAAATTAAGAAAAAACTCGAAGAAGGAAAAATTTCTCTTGAAGATGTTATTGAACAGGTAAAATCCATGGGTTCCCTCGGTGGTTTTGAAAAAATTAAGTCAATGATTCCTGGCTTTTCAAAAGTGGAAAAAAAGATTCCTGAAAATCTTCTAGAAACTCAGGAAGCAAAAATATCAAAATGGGAGCACATCCTTAAATCAATGACTCCTGAAGAAAAAGAAAACCCAGAAATTCTCGAAAAACAGACATCAAGAATCTCAAGAATCGCAAAAGGTGCAGGAGTCAATAACAGCGACATCCGTTCACTTCTTAAACAATATAAACTTCTGAATGATATGATAAAATCAGG
>CAYFUJ010000037.1:0-1970 GCA_964346485.1 Candidatus Woesearchaeota archaeon | reverse complement strand
AGATAATCCAGAATTCAGAGAGATAGCTAGGGTTGTTTATGATAAAGATTCAACTATAAGACCATCTTATGCTGAAAATTATGAAGAAGCTATTAAAGAATTAGAAAAAAAGCCAAATTATGTAATAACGGATTTATTTTTTCCTGCAAAAGTCTCTGCGAAAGAAATCTTTGGAAATATAGGGAAAGAATTAGACATTGACCCCAATATATGCCCAGAAGAAACCGAACATTATAAACCATTTATGAAATTAAAAGAAGAACCATCTGGAATACTTATTGCAGAATATTGTATAAAAGAAAAAATACCTTTTGTGATTCTCAGCCAAGGTGATCGTCATTATGGAGATTTGGGAACAATTAGATTTTATATGCAAGAATTACAAAATGCAATGTATCGTTTGGAATATAAAATAAAAAGGCTTGAAAAAATAAATTTATTGGATTTTATAAAAAATAGTAAGAATAGGAACTTTGGGGCATTTTATGGTTTTTTATTAGAGAGCAATGGTATAAATAAAGAAGACCCAAGAACATGGGAAAATGCTATTGAATATCTAAAGAAAAAAGAAGCAAATTTCTTTGAGTTGAGGAAGAAAAATTAAATCTTTTAAATTATTAGAAATAGATTTATCTGACAGGTTTCATTTCTTTCCATGCAAGCTCAAAGAGTTGTTCAAGCACCTGCGCAAAGAATTCTGTGTTTATCCATATGCCGATGTCATAGTTTGGATGGATTTTTTCATCATCGAGAAGCATAAACATTAACTGGCTTGAGTCAATTATTGCAAATCTCGCCCTGAGCTTTTCTACATTTCTTATTTCTGCAACTTTCTTAAAATCTTTTGCAACTTTTAAATTGCTGTTGTTAATTGGGGCAGCTATTCTTACCTTCACTCCTCTTTTTTTACATTTTTCAAGGCTCGGCATCAACACCTCAAATTTTTTGTTAAGCCCGTCTGATGTGGTCATAATCGTTATTGTTTTCTCGGCATCCCTGACCATCATATCGAGATGATTGTAAAGATTCTGCCTTCCTTTCAAGCTTCCAGATAGATCAGAAGGTTCTACAAATTTTACCCCTTTGGTAAATAAAGAACTCAATTCTTCAAGAACCTCGTCGCCTTTCAGTGTTTCAAGCCTTTTTGATCTTTCTTTTGCTTCTATTAAAAGATTTTTCTTTACTCTGTCAACAACTTCCTCTGGTTTTAATGCAATGAACTTGATTGGCTTTCCAAGTTTCATTATGATAAATCCTTTTTTCTCCAGGCTTTCAAGAATATCATAAGTTCTTGACCTTGGAACATCAGAAATATTGCTCAACTCTCCTGCAGTTGAAGTGCCCCGAGAAAGAAGAGCGGTCCATACCTTAACTTCGTATAAATTGAGATCAAAAATTTTTCTTAGTCTGCTTAAAAACTCTTCTTTAACGATCATTTTTATTTATTTTTAAATATCTTATTCTCTTTTTAAAGATTGTTATGATAAAAGAGTAAACTGTAGGAATTACTTATTGGTAACGATAATTGCAAGCCAACCTCTTTTATCTTTTATTACAAAGTTTGTTTTGTTTTTAAATTTTTCCTTATCAGTTGTAACAATTTCAAGCTTTTTTGAATTGGTTCTGCATTGTATAAAAGATTTATTTTTTTCCAGAATTTTTTTGAATTTGTCGTCGGTAATAATGAACAATTCAATCCTGTCTTTTTTTTGCAAACCTAATTTTTTCCTAAATGCCTGCACTTTTCTCGACATCTCACGCGCATAACCTTCTGCTTCAAGTTCTGGCGTGAGCTTTGTTTCTAATTCAACTTTCAATTCTTTTCCAGATTTTAATTTTATATTCTTAACGTTTAGTTGTAATTTTATTATATCCTGAAGAGCTTTTCCAATTTTTTTATTAGTATAAATTATCGCATTCGATAAAGGCCATCTTAGACTTATTTTTTCTTTATCTCTTTCAGCTAATCC